>NZ_MAOS01000027.1:0-119750 GCF_001721285.1 Pandoraea sp. ISTKB | reverse complement strand
TGCCGCAAGCACCATCCCGCCCCAGGCGAGCGGCGGCATATGCTCCCCCACCATCAGCCATGCCGCGAGCGCTGCGGCCGGCGGCACGAGGAAGAACAGCGCCGACACGCGCGACGCCTCGCCGCGTCGGATCATCGCCAGCAGCAACGAGATCGCGACAATCGAATTGCCGATCACCAGATAGACGAGCGTCAGTCCAAGTTGCCACGTCCAGTCAACACGCATCGGTTCGAGCCACCAGGCGAGCGGCAGCGTCGCGGCAAAACCGACGGCGTACTGCACGAGATTCGACGTGACCGGATGCTGCCCCAGGCCGAAGCGTTTCTCGTAGAGCGTGCCGCAAGTGATCGCCCCGAGCGCCACGAACGTCAGCAACAGGCCGAGCGCCGAGGTCGCCTCCACCGCCGAGCGCGCCACGATGACGAGCGCCGCCCCCGCCAGCCCCAGACCGAGCCCGATCCAGTTCATGCCGCTCACGCGCTCGCCGACCAGATGCGGCACGGCCAGCGCCACGAGAATCGGTTGCAGCGACGTGATCAGCGCCACGCTGCCCGCCGACACTCCGAGACGTAGCGCCAGATACGTCATGCTGAAGTACAGCGCCTGAATCAGCAGACCGATGACGACGAGATGCCCCCAGGCGGCGGCCGTCTTCGGCAATGGGGGACGCATGACCAGAGCGAGCGGTGCGAGCAGCACGAGCACCAGACCGTAGCGCAATGCGAGGAAGGTCAACGGGTCAGCGTAGGCCAGACCGATCTTGGCGACGGTGAACCCGACCGACCACAGGAACAGAAAGATGAGCGGCGCGGCACGTAACCACAGCGGATCGTGGGCCACACCGGTACGTACCGGATCCAGCGAAGATTTCAGAGACATCGGTGAGTGGAAGGTCCTTTTCCTTTTTATTATCTGGCGGGCATTGCCCGGCGATGCACCTGATCAGGACGGCGAGCGGGTCCAACGATCGATAGGCGGGGCGATTCGACGTCGGCCCGACCGACCTGACGGCCCGATCAGCGGCGCTTGCTGCCGCCGAAAATGCTGCCCAGCACGCCGCGCACGATCTCGCGCCCCAACTGGCTGCCGACGGTGCGCATCGTGCTCTTGACCATCGCTTCGACCGGCGAATCCTTGCTGCGCGATCCGCCCGAGCCGCCCAGCAGCCCGCCCAGCGAATCGAGCAGGCCGCCGCCACCCGCCGACGGCGCGCTGCCGCTGCCGCCATTGCCTCCGGGCGCCGGCGTGCCGTCCGGCTGGCGCGCCTGCGTCCGGCCGACGAGCTTTTCATACGCCGACTCCCGATCCACGACCTTCTCGTACACACCCGCGACGAGCGATGCCGCCATCAACGCGGTGCGCTCCTGCGGCGTGATCGGCCCGATACGCGACGCCGGCGGCGCAATGTACGCGCGCTCGGTGATCTCGGGGCGTCCCTTCTCGTCAAGCAGCGACACCAGCGCTTCACCCACCCCCAACTCGCCGATCACCGTCTCGATGTCGAGCGACGGATTCGCCCGCATCGTCTGCGCGGCCACCTTCACCGCCTTCTGATCGCGCGGCGAATAAGCCCGCAAGGCGTGCTGCACGCGGTTGCCCAACTGGCCGAGCACCGTGTCCGGGACGTCGACCGGGTTCTGCGTCACGAAGTACACGCCCACGCCCTTCGAGCGAATCAGGCGCACCATCTGCTCGATTCGCTCCAGTAGCGGCTTGGGCGCTTCGTTGAACAACAGGTGCGCTTCGTCGAAGAAGAAGACGAGCTTGGGTTTGTCGGGATCGCCGACTTCCGGCAGACGCTCGAACAACTCGGCGAGCAGCCACAGCAGGAAGGTGGCGTAGATACGGGGGGCCGCGAGCAGCTTGTCGGCAGCGAGGATGTTGACGACGCCACGCCCTTGCGCGTCCGTCTGCATGAAGTCTTCGATATTGAGCATCGGCTCGCCGAAGAACTTGTCCGCGCCCTGCTGCTCCAGCGTGAGCAGCCCGCGCTGGATCGCACCGACCGACGCCGCCGAAATGTTGCCGTACTGCGTGGTGAAGTTCGACGCGTTGTCGCCCACGTGCTGAAGCATGGCGCGCAGGTCCTTGCTGTCGAGCAGCAACAGGCCGTTGTCGTCGGCGATCTTGAAGACTAGGTTGAGCACGCCGGTCTGCGTCTCGTTGAGCCCCAGCAGACGCGCGAGCAGCAGCGGGCCGAGATCGGAGATGGTGGCGCGCACCGGGTGGCCCTGCTCGCCGAATACGTCCCAAAGGGTGGCAGGGCTACCGTGCCAGTCGGGGGTGTCGAATCCCAGATTGGCGATACGTTCCTTGAGCTTGGGAGTCTCGACACCCGGCTGCGTGATGCCGGTCAGATCGCCTTTGACGTCTGCCAGAAAAACCGGCACGCCAATATCTGAAAAGGCCTGGGCGATGACTTGCAGGGTGACGGTCTTGCCGGTACCGGTCGCCCCGGTGATGAGGCCGTGGCGGTTGCCCATTGCCGGCAGCAGTCCGAGAACATGCTGGGCGTTGCGCGCGATCGTGAGCCGTTCACCGGCATCGTGAGCCGAACTTGCCGAGGCGGCGGCTGGCGAATCGACATCGGTGGCGGCGGAGGCGGGGGCGGAAGGCACTTGCGACGGCACGGGCTTCTTGGGCATGAGAGACCTTGGCGGTGGACGCGGGGCGACTCGTGACACGGCGCTGCAAACACCCGTGGCACGGTGCGGCGGCATGATAAAATTGCTTCCGATTATAGCGGCACGCGTTGCCGCTCGGACTGCACCGCCCCGAAATACCCCATACGGATCCGTGATCGACCGGCCCCGTGTGACGCGACGGGGCGGCTGGACAATCGGCGCCCGCGACCCCGGTGGTGGCGGGCGCTCCCGTTTCAACGGTTGGCCGCGCCGCACTGCGCGGGCCGGCAGAGCATACTTCGCCGCACAGCGCGGCACGACGGAGAAATTCATGGCGGGTCATAGCAAATGGGCCAACATCAAGCACAAGAAGGCAGCGGCAGATGCCAAGCGCGGTAAAGTCTGGACACGTCTGATCAAGGAAATCACGGTGGCTGCCCGTCTGGGCGGCGGTGACGCCGACAGCAACCCGCGTCTGCGTCTGGCCGTGGAAAAGGCGGCAGACGCCAACATGCCCAAGGACAACGTCAAGCGCGCGATCGATCGCGGCGTGGGCGGTCTGGACGGCGCCAACTACGAAGAAATCCGCTACGAAGGCTACGGCATCAACGGCGCGGCCGTGATCGTCGACACCATGACGGACAACCGTGTGCGCACGGTGGCTGAAGTGCGTCACGCCTTCTCCAAGTTCGGCGGCAACATGGGCACCGACGGCTCGGTGTCGTTCCTCTTCACGCATTGCGGTCAGTTCCTGTTCTCGCCGGAAACCCCGGAAGACAAGCTGATGGAAGTGGCGCTCGACGCCGGTGCCGACGACGTGATCACCAATGAAGACGGCAGCTTCGAAGTCGTCTGCCCGCCCAACGACTTCCAGGCCGTGAAGGACAAGCTCGAAGCGGCTGGCCTGAAGGCCGAAGTCGCGGAAGTCACGATGAAGCCGCAAACCGAAGTGGTCTTCACCGGCGATGACGCCGTGAAGATGCAAAAGCTGCTCGACGCGCTCGAAAACCTCGACGACGTGCAGGACGTATTCACCAACGCCGTCATCGAGGAATAAGATGAAAATTCTGGTTGTCGGCTCGGGCGGCCGCGAACACGCGCTCGCGTGGAAGCTTGCCCAATCGCCGCGTATTCAACTCGTCTATGTCGCCCCGGGTAACGGTGGCACGGCGCTCGACGAGCGCCTGCGCAACGTGCCGATCAGCGACCCGAACGTGCTCGCCGAATTCGCCGCGCGCGAAGGCATCGCCCTGACCGTGGTCGGTCCGGAAACGCCGCTCGCCGCCGGTATCGTCAACATCTTCCGCGCCCGTGGCCTGAAGATCTTCGGCCCGACGAAGGAAGCGGCACAGCTCGAATCGTCGAAGGACTTCGCCAAGGCGTTCATGAAGCGCCACAGCATTCCGACCGCCGATTACGAGACGTTCTCCGACGCCGCCGCGGCGCACGCATACATCGACGCCAAGGGCGCCCCGATCGTCATCAAGGCCGACGGTCTGGCCGCCGGCAAGGGCGTGGTCGTGGCGATGTCGCTCGACGAAGCGCACAACGCCGTCGACATGATGCTCGCCGACAACAAGCTCGGCGACGCCGGCGCCCGCGTGGTGATCGAAGAGTTCCTGCAAGGCGAGGAAGCCAGCTTCATCGTGATGGTCGACGGCAAGAACGTGCTGCCGCTGGCCACCTCGCAGGATCACAAGCGTCTGCTCGACAACGATCAGGGCCCGAACACGGGCGGCATGGGCGCTTACTCGCCCGCGCCGATCGTCACGCCGCAGATCCACGCCCGCGTGATGCGCGAAATCATCATGCCGACCGTGCGCGGCATGGAAACCGACGGCATCCGCTTCACCGGCTTCCTGTACGCCGGCCTGATGATCGACGCTGACGGCAACGTCAAGACGCTCGAATTCAACTGCCGTATGGGCGACCCGGAAACGCAACCGATCATGGCGCGTCTGAAGGGCGACTTCTCGGTGGTGGTGGAGCACGCCATTGCCGGTACGCTCGACAAGGTCGAACTGGACTGGGATCGTCGCTACGCGCTGGGCGTGGTGCTCGCCGCTCACGGCTATCCGGATACACCGCGCAAGGGCGACCGCATCTCGGAAGTCCCGGCGGAGACCGAAGAGTGCGTAACGTTCCATGCGGGCACCCAGCTCGAGAACGACGTGCTCAAGGTCACCGGCGGTCGTGTGCTGTGCGTAGTCGGCTTGTCGGACACGGTGCGTGGCGCGCAGAGCGTGGCGTACCAGACCGTCAACCAGATCAACTTCGACGGCATGCAGTATCGCCACGACATCGGCAATCGCGCGCTGGCGCGCAAGCCGGAGTAAAGCGAACGTCAAGCCGAGGTCAAGCCAGTGCGGTCGAACGCCTGGCGGCAACAACGGCTGGATTGGCAGGAACGGTTGGAAGCGCGGCCCGGGAGACCCCAAGTCTCCCGGGCCGTTGTCGTTTCCGGGCCTTCGCGCCCGATCGTTTGGGCTGCCTCACATCCTGTGTGCGGCACGATTGACAATCGCAGGCCAAGTTGGCACGCTGGCGACGCGTAACACTGGAAGTTCACTCGCCAGAATGCGCATCCGGCCAGCCCCGGCGGAATTCATGCAGTTTTCCCGACAGACCCCTCGCTCGACGGAGACTCACATGTTCGACCTCGACAAGCTGGTCAACGATTATCTGGTGCCGTTCGGCCTGAAGATCGTGATGGCCATCGTCATCTGGATCATCGGCGGCATCGTCATCAATCTGGTCGCGCGGCTCGTACGCGGCGCGATGACCCGCCGCAACATCGATCCCACGCTCGTTCGCTACACCGAGTCGTCGCTGCGCATCGCGTTGCGCATCGCACTCATTCTCTCCATCCTCAGTGTCTGTGGCATCGAGACGACGTCGTTCGCCGCCCTGCTCGCGGCCGCCGGTATCGCCATCGGCGCTGCATGGTCGGGACTGCTGTCCAACTTCGCGTCGGGCATCTTCCTGATCGTGCTGCGACCGTTCAAGTCCGGCGACATGATCAGTGCGGGCGGCGTGACGGGTGTGGTCGACGAGATCGGCCTGTTCGTCACCACCCTCACCACGGCGGACAATCTGCGCGTGTACGTCGGCAACACCAAGGTCTTCGGCGACAACATCACCGTGTACGACGCCAACGCCTTCCGGCGCGTGGATCTCACGGCACAGCTTGCCCACACGGTCGATTTGCAGGATGCGGTCGCCAGACTGAAGGCCCGCGTCGCGCAAATTCCCAACGTGATCGAGAAGCCCGGCGTCGATGTGGAGATTCTGGAATTCAATCCGTCCGGGCCGGTGCTGGCGGTGCGGCCGTATTGCCACAACCGCGACTACTGGCAGGTGTATTTCGACACCAACCGCGCGATTGCCGAAGTCGGCGGCACGGCGCACTGGCCGGTGCCCGCAACGCGTCAGATCCTGATGCCGCCGCCGGGGGCGCCCGCCGGGGTTCCCGCCGCCACCCCGTCTATCGTGCCCGGTGCCGGCGGCGCAGCCCCCGCAGGCACCCTGCCCAACTCGCCGGCGCCCTGAGCGTCACCGCTCGACTCAGGACTTGACTCAGGTCATCCGGGCGGCAACGGCAATTGTGGCCGGCCGCCCGCGTCTTGCTGCGTCCCGGTACAATCTCGGGTAAATCGAACGCGTCGACCCGCCAATCGGTGGCCCCGTTGCAGGCCTCATTGACGATATCGACGACGGTATTACCGACGATATTGCCGACGGCATTCGCAAAGATATTGCCGACGGACACATCGACCACGCAAGGGACGTCTCAGAATGACAGCGCAAGACACCGCACAGGCGCCGGACACGGCGGCGGTACGCACGTATCTGCTCGGGCTTCAGGACAACATCGTCGCCACGATGGAGCGCCTCGACGGCAAACGCTTCTTCGTCGACGACTGGCAACGCCCCGCCGACAGCCCGTTGCGCGGTGACGGCCGCACCCGTGTGCTCGACGACGGCGACTTCTTCGAGCGTGGCGGCGTGAACTTCTCCCATGTGATCGGTGACAAGCTACCCGCCTCGGCCAGCGCCTCGCGTCCCGAGCTGGCGGGACGCGGCTTCGAAGCCCTCGGTGTCTCGCTGGTGCTGCATCCGCGCAATCCGTATTGCCCGACCGTGCACTTCAACGTGCGAATCCTGATCGCCACCGCCCCGGGCGAACTACCGGCCTTCTGGTTCGGCGGCGGCATGGACCTCACGCCGTATTACCCGTTCGAAGACGACTGCAAGCACTTCCATCAGACCTGCAAGGACGCGCTCGATCCGTTCGATGCCTCGTGGTACCCACGCTTCAAGACGTGGTGCGACGACTACTTCTACCTGAAGCACCGTCAGGAGCCGCGCGGCATCGGCGGCATCTTCTTCGACGACTTCTCGGGCGGCGGCTTCGACACCGGGTTTGCCGTCATGCAAAGCGTGGGCGACGCCTTTCTCGACGCCTATGTGCCCATCGTGGAACGCCGTCGCGGCATGCCGTACGGCGAGCGCGAGCGCGATTTTCAGGCGCACCGCCGCGGCCGTTACGTCGAATTCAATCTGGTCTGGGACCGGGGCACGCACTTCGGCCTGCAATCGGGCGGACGCACCGAATCGATTCTGATGTCGATGCCGCCGATCGTGAAATGGCACTACGACTGGAAGCCGGAACCGGGCACGCCGGAAGCGAAGCTCTATACCGATTTCCTCGTGCGCCGCGAGTGGGTGTGAAGGCCGAACAAGCATGACCGTCAACTCACCTGCGACGTCGGCGTCGACCGATGCGAGCGCCACGCAACCGAACCGCCCGAACCACACCGACCGCGCCATTCCGGCCGTAAGGCGCATCGGCGTACTGGGCGGCACGTTCGATCCGATTCACACCGGTCATCTCGCGCTCGGCGCGCTGTTCGCCGACACGCTCGCGCTCGACGAACTGATCCTGATGCCCGCCGGTCAACAGCCGCAGAAGCAAGGCAGCACGGACGCCGGGCATCGGCTGGCCATGACGCGTCTGGCCGCCGAAGGCCTCGCCGCCGAGCTGGCCGTCACGCATCCGTCGACGCAGGTCATCGTGAGCACGCGCGAAATCGAGCGCGCCGGGCCGAGCTACACCGTCGATACGTTGCGGGATATGCGCCGCGATATCGGTCCCGAAGTCTCGCTCTCGCTGCTCATCGGCTCAGATCAACTGGTAAGGCTCGACACCTGGCACGCGTGGCGCGAACTGTTCGATTACGCGCACGTCTGCGCCGCGGCAAGGCCCGGTTTCAGCCGCGATACGGCGTCGGCGCAACTGCGCGATGTCTTCGCACAACGGGAAGAGACCGCGCTCGGGGTACAATCCACGCCATGCGGCGGCATCCTGATCGACGACTCACTGGCCGTCGACATATCCGCCACCGAGTTGCGCGCCACGCTGGCGCACGCGCAAGACGCGGCCACGCCCCCGGAAAACCTGCCCGAACCTGTGTGGCAGTACATCCGCGCGCAACACCTGTATCGCGCCTGACGGCCCCCGCATGACTTTGGCGGGCCGCTGTGCCGCACCCCTGTTTCACCCAAAAGACGCACTATGGATATTCGTAAACTTCAACGCCTGATCGTCGACGCTCTCGAAGACGTCAAGGCCCAGGACATCAAGGTGTTCAACACCGAACACCTCACCGCACTGTTCGAGCGCGTGGTTATCGCGAGCGGTACGTCCAACCGCCAGACCAAGGCGCTCGCCGCCAGCGTGCGCGACAAGGTCAAGGCCGCCGGTGGCGATATCGTCAGCATCGAAGGCGAAGACGTCGGCGAATGGGTGCTGGTCGACACGGGCGACGCCATCGTGCACATCATGCAGCCGGCCCTGCGCCAGTACTACAACCTCGAAGAAATCTGGGGCGAGAAGCCCGTTCGCCTGAAGGCCGCCGGCACCAAGGCAGGCGCCAAGGCCAGCGTGGAAGACGACGCTGAAGACGCCGAAGATGACGAGGCACCCGCCCCGGCACCGGCTCGCCGCAAGAGCAGCAAGTAAGACGCCGCGCGCGACTTCGTCGACACTCCGCCGTCATGCGTCTGTTCATTCTCGCAGTCGGGCACAAGATGCCCGGCTGGATCGAGACCGCCTTCGCCGAGTACGCCAAGCGCATGCCGCCCGAGCTGCGCATCGAACTCAAGGAAATCAAGCCGGAGCAACGCTCCAACTCCCGCACCGCCGAGACGGTCATGGCCGCCGAAGCGCAGCGCATCGACGCGGCGCTGCCGCGCGGCTGCCGTCTCGTGTGTCTGGACGAGCGCGGGCAGGATCTCACCACGATGCGTCTGGCGCAGTCGCTCACGGTCTGGCAACAGGACGGGCGCGATGTGGCCTTCGTGATCGGCGGTGCCGACGGGCTCGATCCGGGCCTCAAGGCGCGCGCCGACACCCTCATCCGTCTGTCCAGCCTCACCCTGCCGCACGGCATGGTGCGTGTGCTGCTCGCCGAACAGCTCTACCGCGCGTGGAGCATCAACGCCAATCATCCGTACCATCGGGTGTAAGGTCTGGCGTGAGGGGCGCGCTCTAAGCGTCACCGCAGCGCCACCGCAGCGTGCGTTCTCCCCTCTGTATGACAAATCAATAAGTCAGCCATAAGTCACAAGGCTTTGGTGCGGCGCAATGCATCGTTGTATCAGGCTGCCGATGCCGCGCTGCGCCTTACCCACCGGCCCGTTCCGGGCGTTGTCAATCCCCGCATTGCACTCGCGTGCAACACCCGTTGTGCAGTGCGAGTGGAAAAATCATAACGACGTGTTAGTCTACGCGGCGCTACACAGTTCGCACCGCGAACAAGCAGGGGCCGCTCACTCAACAGGCCCTGGACTTCTCGTGAACCCCCGGAGATTGGTATGAAGCAACCTTCCCTGCGCACCTTTGCCCTGGCTGGCGTTGGCGCTGCACTGGCACTCGGCATGAGCACCTCGGCCCTGGCCGCCACGGAGATCCAGTTCTGGCATTCGATGGAATCGGCCCTCGGCGATCGCGTGAACCAGATCGCTGCCGACTTCAACGCCTCGCAAAGCGACTACAAGATTGTCCCGATCTACAAGGGCAACTACGAGCAGGGTCTGGCAGCGGGTATCGCCGCCTTCCGCGCCGGTAACGCCCCGGCCATTCTCCAGGTGTACGAAGTGGGCACCGCCACGATGATTCAGGCCAAGAAGGCCGTGAAGCCCGTGTGGCAAGTCATGAAGGACGCCGGCGAGCCGTTCGATGAAAAGGCCTTCGTGCCCGCCATCGCCGGTTACTACGCCGACGGCAAGACCAATCACCTGATCTCGATGCCGTTCAACAGCTCGACGCCGGTGCTCTATTACAACAAGGACGCCTTCAAGAAGGCGGGCCTCGATCCGAACACCCCGCCCAAGACGTGGGCCGACGTGAAGACCGACGCCGAGAAGCTCAAGGCTTCGGGCATGTCGTGCGGCTTCACGATGGGCTGGCAAGGCTGGACGCAGCTCGAAAACTACAGCGCATGGCACGCCCTGCCGTTCGCCACGAAGGATAACGGCTTCGGCGGCCTCGACGCCAAGCTGAGCTTCAACGGCCCGCAACAGGTCAAGCACATCCAGTTCCTGGCCGACATGGCCAAGGAAGGCTCGTTCACGTACGTGGGCCGCAAGGATGAAGTGACCTCGAAGTTCTACAGCGGCGATTGCGGTATCGCCATGACGACGTCGGGCGCGCTGGCCAACATCGGCAAGTACGCCAAGTTCAGCTACGGCGTGGGCATGATGCCGTACGACGCCGACGTGAAGGGCGCACCGCAGAACGCCATCATCGGTGGCGCCAGCCTGTGGGTGCTCGCCGGCAAGTCGCCCGCCGAGTACAAGGGCGTGGCCAAGTTCCTGAACTACCTCGCCTCGCCGGCCGTGGCCGCCAAGTGGCACCAGGACACCGGCTACCTGCCGGTCACCAAGGCCGCTTACGAACTGACCGAGAAGCAAGGCTTCTACGCGAAGAACCCGGGCGCCGACACGGCCATCAAGCAGATGCTCAACAAGGACCCGCTGCCGTACACGCGTGGCCTGCGTCTGGGCAACATGCCGCAGATCCGTACCGTGGTCGACGAAGAACTCGAAGGCGTGTGGAGCGGCAAGCAAACGCCTAAAGCCGCGCTCGACAAGGCTGTGCAACGTGGCGACGACCTGCTGGCTCGTTTCGCGAAGCAAGGCAGCTAAACCGCCTCGAACGCGCGATTACGCCGTCAATGCAGGGGCTTTTCCTGCGTTCGCAGCATGAATCGTGACGTTACAATGACACCACCCCGGCTCGCCTGAAACGCGGGCCGGGTTGGTTTTTTTTGGTCACTACGTTATGGCGCACAACTCCAGAGAACGCCCTCGCTTCGGCACCGGCTGGCTGCCCTACGCTCTTGTAGCTCCGCAGCTCTTCATCACCGTCGTATTCTTCCTGTGGCCGGCGGGCGAAGCCCTTTGGCAATCGACATCGACGCAAGACGCCTTCGGCCTGTCGAGCGAATTCGTCGGACTCGCCAACTTCACCGCGCTGTGGGGCGATTCGCTCTACCTCGCATCGTTTCGCACGACGATGATCTTCAGCGGACTGGTCACGGTCTGCGGTCTCGTCATCTCCCTGTTGCTCGCGGCCATGGCCGATCGCGTCACACGCGGCAAGCGCGTCTATCAGACGCTGCTGATCTGGCCGTACGCCGTCGCGCCCGCCATCGCCGCCGTGCTGTGGGCCTTCCTCTTCAACCCGAGTATCGGTCTGGTCACCTTCGGCCTCGCCAAGCTCGGCATCGAGTGGAACCACGCGCTCAACGGCGGACAGGCCATGTTCCTCGTCGTGCTCGCGTCGATCTGGAAGCAGATCAGCTACAACTTCCTGTTCTTCTACGCCGGCTTGCAGGCCATTCCGCGCTCGCTCGTGGAAGCCGCCGCCATCGACGGCGCAGGTCCGATCCGGCGCTTCTTCGGGCTGGTGTTGCCGCTGATTTCGCCGACGACGTTCTTCCTGCTCGTGGTCAACCTCGTCTACTCGTTCTTCGACACCTTCCCGGTGATCGATGCGGCGACCGGCGGCGGCCCGGGCCAGTCGACCATGACGCTGATCTACAAGATCTATTCGGAAGGCTTCAAGGGGCTCGACCTCGGCAGCTCGGCTGCCCAGTCGGTGGTACTGATGGTGATCGTCATCGTGCTCACGGTCGTGCAGTTCCGCTTCATCGAACGCAAGGTGCAATACGCATGATCGAGAACCGTCGCGGCCTGGATATCTTCTGCCACGTCATGCTGATTATCGGCGTGCTGCTGGTGGTCTTTCCGCTCTATGTGGCGTTCGTCGCCGCCACCATGAACGAGAGCGAAGTCTTCAACGTTCCTTTGTCGCTCATTCCGAGCACCCACCTGTTCGAAAACCTCGCCACGGTGTGGGGTACCGGTACGGGTAACGCCGCCATGCCGTTCGGCCTGATGCTCGGCAACAGCCTGTTCATGGCACTGGTCGTCACGATCGGCAAGATCTCGGTGTCGATCCTGTCGGCCTTCGCCATCGTGTACTTCCGCTTCCCGCTGCGCAATCTGTTCTTCTGGCTCATCTTCGTCACGCTGATGCTGCCGGTCGAAGTGCGTATCTTCCCCACGGTGCAGGTGATTTCGACCCTGGGGCTGATCAACAGCTATGCGGGTCTGACGGTGCCGCTGATCGCGTCGGCCACGGCCACGTTCCTGTTCCGGCAGTTCTTCATGACGCTGCCCGACGAACTCGTCGAAGCCGCGCGCATCGACGGCGCCGGTCCGATGCGTTTCTTCTTCGACGTGGTCCTGCCGCTGTCGAAGACGAACATCGCGGCACTGTTCGTCATCACGTTCATCTATGGCTGGAATCAGTACCTGTGGCCGATTCTCGTGACCAATGCGCCGGAAATGACAACGGCCGTCGTGGGCATCAAGAGCATGATCGGCAGCGGTGATACCGCCACCCAATGGCAACTCGTCATGAGCGCTACGCTGCTCGCCATGCTGCCGCCGCTCGCGGTGGTGCTGCTGATGCAACGTTGGTTCGTGCGCGGTCTGGTCGATTCGGAAAAGTAATCATGGCAAATCTCAAACTCCATAGCGTCAAGAAAACCTACGACCAGAACAACTACGTGCTGCACGGTGTCGACATCGACATCGAAGACGGCGAGTTCGTGGTCATCGTCGGTCCGTCGGGTTGTGGCAAGTCGACGCTGCTGCGCATGGTCGCCGGCCTCGAATCGGTCAGCGAAGGCAGCATTCTTATCGGCTCGCAGGTCGTGAATCAGCTGGAACCGAAGGATCGCAACATTGCGATGGTGTTCCAGAACTACGCGCTGTATCCGCACATGGACGTACGTCAGAACATGTCGTACGGCCTGAAGATTCGCGGCATCGACAAGAAGCTCATCGACGAGCGCGTGCTCGCCGCCGCACGCATTCTGGAGCTCGAACCCCTGCTCGCACGCAAGCCGCGCGAACTCTCGGGCGGTCAGCGTCAGCGTGTGGCAATGGGCCGCGCCATCGTGCGCGAACCGGCCGTGTTCCTGTTCGACGAACCGCTCTCGAACCTCGACGCCAAGCTGCGCGTGCAGATGCGTCTGGAAATTCAGCGTCTGCACAAGCGCCTGAAGACCACCAGCCTGTACGTCACGCACGATCAGGTCGAAGCCATGACGCTGGCCGATCGCGTGATCGTCATGAACAAGGGCTACGCCGAGCAGATCGGCACGCCGACGGACGTGTACGAGCGCCCGGCATCGCTGTTCGTGGCAAGCTTCATGGGCTCGCCCGCGATGAACCTGCTCAAGGGCCGTGTCGACTCGGAAGGCCGTACGTTCGAGATCGAAGGTGGCCCGGCACTGCGTCTGCCGCCCACGAGCATGGCGCACGCCAATCGCGCACTCGTGCTCGGCGTGCGTCCGGAACATCTGGTGCCGGCCGAGCAGCAGAACGGACTCGGGGCGTTCGCGGCACAGACCAGCATTCACGTCGATCAGCTCGAACTGCTCGGCGCCGACAACCTGCTGCATGGCCGCTGGGGCGAGCAGCAGGTGACGGTGCGTCTGCCGCATGAGATGCGCCCGGCAGCGGGCACGGTCGTGCCGCTGGCCATCTCGGCCAAGGCGCTGCACCTGTTCGATCCGTCGACCGGCAAGCGAGTCGAAGCATGAGCGACGCTCCGGTACCGTCTCATTTGTGGCGCGACTGGCCGTATCCACGCATCGTCTCGCATCGCGGCGGCGGCAAGCTCGCCCCGGAGAACACGCTGGCGGCGTTCGAGATGGGCGCATCGCTCGGCCTGCGCATGGTCGAATTCGACGCCAAGCTCTCCGCAGACAACGTCGTCTTTCTGTTGCATGACGATACCGTCGACCGCACCAGCAATGGTCATGGCGCCGCGGCGCAGATGACCTACGCCGAGATCGAGACGCTCGATGCCGGTAGCTGGTTCGGCGCCGACGGCCGTTTTGCGGGCCAGGTAATGCCGACACTGGCGCAGGTGGCCGAACGCTGCCTCGCGCTGGGTCTCGCGGCGAACGTCGAAATCAAGCCGTGCCCGGGGCGCGAAGCCGAAACGGGCAAGCGCGTGGCCGAGGCGGTCAGAACGCTGTGGGCCGGTCAGGCGCAGCCCCCGCTGCTCTCGTCGTTCTCCTACGAGGCGCTCGAAGCGGCCGCTGCTGCCGTGCCGGAGTTGCCGCGCGGCATGCTGTACGAGGCGGTGCCGGCTCACTGGCGGGACGATGCCCGCAAGCTCGGCACGGTCACGCTGCATGCCAGCCACAAGCATCTCGACGGCCCGCAGGTCGCCGAGATCAAGGCCGCAGGCCTGCACATGCTCGTCTACACGGTCAACGAACCGGCGCGGGCACGTGAGCTGGCGGCGTGGGGCGTAGACGCCATCTGCACCGATCGCATCGATCTGATCGGCGCAGACTTCCTCGCAGACCTCTGAGTCGCAATAAACGGCACTCCGCGCCCCTGCCGCATGCTGGCGGGGGCGCGCGCAAGGCGGCATAATAGGGCGTCCCCCTCGCCCAGCCCATCCAGCGGCCCGGTGCGCGCGCCGCAAATTTTTGCAAAGCCGTGTGCCGGGCTGGACGAATTCAAGTCAAGCCGCCATGCCGTACATCTATCTCGCGTCGCAAAGCCCCCGCCGTCAGGAACTGTTACAGCAGCTCGGCGTTCGTTTCGAGCTGCTGTTGCCTCATGCCGACGAGGACGCCGAAGCGCTCGAAGCCGTGCTGCCGGGTGAGCCGCCCGACGATTACGTGCAGCGCGTCACGCGCGCGAAGGCCGAGGCGGCCGTGGCACGCCTGGCGCGCGCCGGGTTGCCCGCCGCACCGATTCTCACGGCCGATACGACCGTTTGTCTCGACGGCACCATCCTTGGCAAACCGTTCGACGACGCCGACGCCCGTGCCGTGCTGGCGCGCCTGTCGGGCACCCGTCATCGCGTGCTCACGGCCGTGGCCGTGTGCGCAGACGGGCAGACCCATCAGGCGGTGAACATCTCGCACGTCTGGTTCCGGCCGCTGCGCCGCGAGGAGATCGAGCGTTACGTCGCGTCGGGCGAGCCCAAGGGGAAAGCCGGCGCCTATGGCATTCAGGGCAAGGCCGCCGAATTCGTGATGCGCATCGACGGCAGTTATTCCGGCATCATGGGGCTGCCGCTGTGCGAGACCGCCGCGCTATTGCGTCAGGCGGGCGTCGACTTCTGACGCCTACCGAATTTGCCAAGCATTCGAGTCTGGTCGACACTTTATGAACGAAGACATTCTGGTCAACATCACGCCACAGGAAACCCGTGTGGCGCTCATGCAGCTCGGTGCAGTGCAGGAATTGCACATCGAGCGCACGCTGTCGCGCGGTCTGGTCGGCAACATCTATCTGGGCAAGGTCGTGCGCGTGCTCCCGGGCATGCAGTCGGCCTTCATCGATATCGGGCTTGAGCGTGCGGCGTTCCTGCACGTGGCCGATATCTGGCATCCGCGCACCAGCAACGACACGTCCGTGCCGCATCCGCAGCCGCCCATCGAGAAGACGGTTTTCGAAGGGCAGACGCTGATGGTGCAGGTCATCAAGGACCCCATCGGCACGAAGGGCGCACGCCTGTCGACGCAGGTCAGCATTGCCGGACGCACGCTCGTCTATCTGCCGCAGGAGCCGCATATCGGCATCTCGCAGCGCATCGAGAGCGAAGCCGAGCGCGAAGCACTGCGCAGCAAGATTCAGGCGCTCGTGCCGGCCGACGAAAAGGGCGGCTTCATCGTGCGTACAATTGCCGAAGACGCTGCCGACGCCGAGTTGGCCAACGACATCGCCTATCTGCGCAAGTCGTGGCAGACCATTGGCGAGCAGAGTACGCGCGTGCCGGCCCCTGCCCTGCTGTATCAGGATCTGAACCTCGCCCAGCGCGTGCTGCGCGACTTCGTGCACGAGGAGACGGGCAAGATTCTCGTCGACTCGCGCGAGACGTACCAGAAGCTGGCCGAATTCGCGTCCACGTACACGCCGGCCGTGCTCGGCAAGCTCACGCATTACACCGGCGAGCGTCCGCTGTTCGATCTGTACAACGTGGAGACGGAAATCGAGCGGGCGCTGTCGCGTCGCGTCGATCTGAAGTCCGGCGGCTACCTGATGATCGACCAGACCGAAGCGATGACGACCATCGACGTGAACACCGGCGGCTACGTCGGGGCGCGTAACTTCGACGACACGATCTTCAAGACGAATCTTGAAGCGGCGCTGATGATTGCGCGTCAATTGCGTCTGCGCAATCTGGGCGGGATCATCATCATCGACTTCATCGACATGGAAAGCGCGGAGCATCGCGATTCCGTGCTGGCCGAGTTGAAGAAAGCGCTCGCGCGCGATCGCACCCGCATCACCGTGAACGGCTTCTCGCAGCTCGGACTCGTGGAGATGACCCGCAAGCGTACGCGCGAATCGCTGGCGCATGTGCTGTGCGAGCCGTGCGCCGTGTGTCAGGGCAAGGGACAGGTCAAGACGCCGCGCACGCTTTGCTACGACATTCTGCGGGAGATCCTGCGCGAATCGCGTCAGTTCAATCCGCGCGAGTTCCGCCTGATTGCCTCGCAGGAAGTCGTGGATCTGTTCCTCGAAGAAGAATCGCAACATCTCGCCATGCTGATCGACTTCATCGGCAAGCCGATCTCGCTTCAGGTCGAATCGTCGTTCCATCAGGAGCAGTACGACATCATCCTGATGTGATCTGCCCCACCGAAGCTGCCCGCCGCACGACGCTGGCGGGCACTTCGCCTCGCACGTCTCCTCACCCGGTCCTCGCGTGTGGCCCGCTGCTCAGTCCGAGAGCGCCACCACGATATCCAGTTCGCAACAGGCATTACGCGGCAACTGCGCCACGCCGACACTGGTACGCGCATGGGCGCCGCGCTCCGGGCCGAAAATCTCATAGATCAACGACGACGCGCCATCGGCCACGGCGCTTTGCTGACTGAATTCGTCGGTGCTGTTCACGTAGACATTCAGGCGCAGGATCCGGTCGATGTGCGTGAGACTGCCCACGGTGTCGCGCAGGGCCGCCAGCGCGCGGATCATCGCGGCACGTGCCCCCTCCTGACCTGCCTCGATCGAGACATCGTGCCCCAGCTTACCCACGACGAGCACCCGGTCGCCCTCTCGCGGCAACTGTCCGCTGATCCACGCCACGCCTTGATGCACGGTGCCTGTTGCGTACCTGGCGCCGGGGGCAGACGATGCAGGCAACGTGATCGACAGGGCTTGCAGACGCTGTTCAAGATCCATGATGATTCCTTGTCATGATTGAAGAAAATCGGGGAAACGTTGCCCTATAATATTTTTCGCCTGCGGCCCCCGGCAAAGCATCTTTTCTCAGGCTAGCCCCAATTCAGCTCATCTCATCATGGTTGCCCGTAAGCTCCCCCCTCTCAATGCCTTGCGTGCATTCGAGGCCGCCGCGCGGCATTGCAGCTTTACGTTGGCAGCGCAGGAACTGCACGTCACGCAAGGCGCGGTCAGCCATCAGATCAAAGCGTTGGAAGAAGCGCTCGGCCGCCCACTGTTCGACCGCCTTGCCAACCAGCTCAGATTGACGCGGCAGGGGCAGACGTATCTCGAAGCGATAGGCGAAGCCTTCGACCGTATCGAGCGCGCGACGGCCGCCTTCGATACGCATGCCGCCCGACAACGTCTGGCGATTTCCTGCTCCCCTAACTTCTCAGCCAAATGGCTGGTGCCGCGACTCGGCGACTTCACGCTGCGTCACCCGCAACTCGAACTGCAACTGGAACAGAGCGAGCGGCACGTCAACTTCGTCGGCGACAACATCGACGCGGCCATCCGCTACGGCGCCGGTCCGTGGCCGGGACTGACCTGCATGCATCTGACCGACGAATTCCTGTTGCCCGTGTGTGTGCCGGCGCTGGCAGGTGACGGTAGCGCGCCACCGCTCGACGGCATGCCGCTGCTACACGTTCACGATCGCAATGCCTGGGCGCAGTGGTTCGCCGCGCAAGGTCTCACGCCGCCCGAATGGCGCGATGCGCCGGGGATCGTCTTCAACCACGAAAGCGCCGCCATCGACGCCGCCGTCGCCGGACAGGGCATGGCACTCGCCCGCTGGTCCCTTGTCGCACTGGCATTGGATCGGGGCCTGCTGAGCGCACCGTTTCCGGCAGGCGCGCCGCTGGAAAAGTCGTACTGGCTCGTCTATCCGGAAGAGCGACGCGACGACGACAACATCCTCGCCTTTTCGGACTGGTTGCGAGCCTCGTTCGACGCCGATCAGGAAGTCCGCGCCAAGGTCACGTCGGCGTAAGGATCCCAGGGCACCGGCGATCCCCGACGCCCCGCCTCTCCCTTTCGCGGTGCACGACCGCACCTTTGTTGGGCAGCACTCCTTACGAATCGTCCCCCTTCATGCCTTTGCGCGGTTTTTCCGGCGAATCCCGGCGTGCGAGACGACAGGCCTGATTCTTGCTCCTGATGCTTAAACACTTAAATAAAATCAAAAGGGGCAAAAGCATGGCGAATCCAAAAGCAATCGTCGAACTCACACATTCCGTGCGCAAGCTCGCCGTCAGCAAGATCGGCGACATCAACGAGATCAATCGGGAGACGACCTTTCTCGCATTGAACGCACTGATCGAAGCCGCACGAGCGGGGAATGCGGGGAAGGGTTTCGCTGTCGTCGCCAATCAGGTCAAACACGTCTCGAAGCGCATCGGCGAAGTCACCGACACCCTCAACAAGGAACTCACCGGCTCACTCAAGGAGCTTACGGAGCTTGGCGATCTGATGATCGAAAGAATGCGCGGGCTCGACGGTCAGCGCTGCGCCGATCTGGCGCTCAACATGATCGACGTCATCGACCGCAACCTGTATGAGCGCTCTTGCGACGTGCGCTGGTGGGCGACCGACTCCGCCGTCGTCGACTGCCTCACGAACCCGCATCCGCAGACGGCGTCCCATGCATCGGACCGGCTCAGCGTCATTCTCGACAGCTACACGGTCTACAAGGACCTCTGGGTCGTGGACGCACAGGGGGTGGTCGTGGCGAACGGCCGCCGCTCGACCTACCCCGTGATCGGCAGCCAGGTCGGCGACGCCCATTGGTTCAAGGCCGCACTCAAGACACGCAGCGGCGCGGACTACGTCGCGAGCGACGTGCAAACGCTTGCGCACCTCAAACACGCACAAGTCGCGACGTACTCGACAGCCATTCGCGAGGACGGCGCGCCCAACGGCCGCGTGCTCGGCGCGCTGGTGATCTTCTTCGACTGGGCGCCGCAGGCCGAAGCCGTCGTCAAGGGCGTACGTCTGAGCGAGGACGAATGGTCGCGCACGCGCTGCATGATCGTCGACTCGTCGTTTCGCGTGATTGCCAGCTCCGATGGTCAAGGCGTGCTTGGCGAAACCTTCGCGCTGCGCACCGACGGTGCGTCCACGGGGTTCTATACCGATGCCAGTCAGACGACCGTCTCGTTCGCTGCGACGCCCGGCTATGAGACCTACAAGGGGCTCGGTTGGTATGGCGTAGTGTGTCAACGTGCGGTGGCCGATGACGCGGCAAAGGGGCTGGGGAAGACGCCAGAGGCCGTGCCGATGCCTCAAACGTTGCGTCGCGTGGCGTTCTGAGCGGCTGAGGTATCCCTTGTCCCGGAGCAAGAGGCCCGGGACGGGGGAGTCGGAGAGAGGCACCACGGGGCCAGTGGGCGTCTGCGGCGGCGAATCTCGGCGTTCGCCCCGAGACAACCGGCGATCCGCTAAATTAGAATGCGAGATCATTCCGACGCAGCGGCGCCTCCCACGCGCGCCCCGACTTCATGCCCTACTCGAACTACGACAATCTGGCGGCATCGAGCGAGGCGCTCGATAAACACGCCGTCGCACGCCATTCGACCTGGGTCAGCATCTGGGTCAACGTCGTGCTCACGACGGCACAGATCGTCATCGGTGTCTTCGCGCGGTCACAAGCACTGATTGCCGACGGTATCCACTCGCTCTCGGACATCGTCTCCGATTTCGTGGTGCTCGCCGCCGCTCGTGGCAGCGCCCGCGCCCCCGACGCCGATCATCCGTACGGCCATAGCCGTTACGAAAACGCGGCGTCGCTGTTTCTCGGCGTGATTCTGCTGGTCGTCGGTGCCGGCATGTTGTGGCGCGGTATCGAGCGACTACTGCACCCGGAGGACATTCCGGAAGTCCACACGATCGCCCTCGTCGTCGCCGTCGTGGTGCTCGTGAGCAAGGAAGGACTGTTTCGCTATATGCTGCGCGCCGCCCAGCGCGTACGTTCGGCCATGCTCGTCGCCAACGCATGGCACGCGCGCTCAGATGCCCTGTCGTCGCTCGTGGTGGCATGCGGCATTCTGGGCAACCTGGCGGGTTATCGCATTCTCGACCCGCTCGCCGCCGCACTCGTGGGCCTGATGATCGGGCGCACCGGCTGGAAGTTCGGCTGGAACGCCTTGCAGGACCTCATCGATCGCGGCGTGGACGATGCCACCACCGTGACGATCCGCCAGCGGCTGCTCGACACGCCCGGCGTGCGCGCCATCGACATGCTGCGCACGCGACGCATGGGCGACGAGATCGTGGTCGACGTTCATATCCTTGTCGATGCCCGTCTGTCCGTCTCCGAAGGGCATTACATCGCCGAACAGGCGCGTGCCGCCGTCATGAGTGAATCGCAGATTCTGGACGTGCTGGTGCACGTCGATCCGGAGAGCGATGCCAAGGGCACCGCCCTGCAACAATGGCCCGCTCGCGCGGTCGTCGTCGGTGCGGCCGAGCTGCTGTGCCGGGCAAACGCGCTGGCGCTGCACGACGTCAAACTGCATTACCTCAACAACGGACTGGAAGCCGACGTGATCGTCGAAGGATTGAGCGAACCCGCGCGTGCCGAAGCGGCCGGCGGAGCAAGCGGCGTGGATCGCGGCATGGATGGCGGCATGGACGCCGCGTCGCAAACCGTAGCAGACGCCCTCGCCGCGCGCTTCGCACCGCTGGGCTTGCGCTACGTGCGGGTGCTTCGCGTGATGGGGGAAACGATAGTGACGACGTCTGCTGCCGGGCAGACCGACACCGTGACGTCAGGCGACGCCGCAAAAACATCGGCCGCCGCACCCCCCGTCGACTGACGAAGGGATCACGGCGGCCGGTTCAAGGTTCAACTGGCTTCGCACGGCGCATGCCGGCGATATCAGTCCTCGTGCCGATAATCCGTGAACAGCATGCCCTGCTTGTCCTTGTCCGAGACGGTCGGCGTGATGCCGTCGAGCGGCCAGGGAATCGCCAGCGTCGGATCGTCCCAGCGAATGCAGCGCTCGAACTGCGGCGCCCAGTAATCCGTGGTCTTGTACAGCACTTCGGCAGTCTCCGACGTCACCACGAAACCGTGCGCGAAGCCTGCCGGAATCCACAACTGCTTCTTGTTCTCGGCACTCAGCGTTTCCGCGACCCATTTGCCGAAGGTGGGCGAACCTTCACGAATGTCGACGGCGACATCGTAGATCTCACCGTGCAGCACGCGCACGAGCTTGCCCTGCGGTTGCCTGATCTGATAGTGCAGTCCGCGCAGCACGCCGCGCACGGAGCGCGACTGGTTGTCCTGCACGAACGTGAGGGTTTCGCCCAGCGCGTCGTTGAAGTTGCGCTGGTTGAAGCTTTCGAAGAAGTGACCGCGCGAGTCGCCGAACACCTTGGGTTCGATGACACGTACGGCCGGAATGGCGGTGGGAATCACTTGCATCAAAACACCCGCTCACGGAGCATCGACAGGAGATATTGACCGTAGCCGGTCTTCGCTAGCGGTTGCGCAAGTTTCTCGATCGCCGCAGCGTCGATCCACCCACGTCGGTACGCAATTTCCTCAGGACACGCCACCTTCAACCCCTGGCGCGACTCGATCGTCTGAATGAACGTGCTCGCTTCGAGCATCGACTCGTGAGTGCCCGTATCGAGCCACGCGTAGCCGCGCCCCATGATCTGCACGTTCAGCTTGCCGCGCTTCAGATACTCGTTGTTGACGTCGGTAATTTCCAGCTCACCACGTGCAGACGGTTTGATCGAGCGCGCAATGTCGATGACGTCGTTGTCGCAGAAATACAGGCCGGTCACGGCATAGCGCGACTTCGGCTGCGTGGGCTTTTCGATCAGTTCGATCGCCCGCCCCGACTCGTCGAACGTCACCACGCCGTAACGCTCGGGGTCGTTCACCGGATACGCGAACACGGTAGCGCCTTCGGTCTGCTGATTCGCCGCGCTCAGCAGTGCGGCGAAATCGTGACCGTAGAACAGATTGTCGCCAAGCACGAGTGCGCACGGATCGTTGCCGATGAACGCTTCGCCGATCAGGAAGGCCTGCGCAAGCCCGTCAGGCGACGGTTGCACGGCGTACTGGATATTCAGCCCCCACTGCCCGCCGTCGCCCAGCAATTGCTCGAAGCGCGGGGTGTCCTGCGGCGTCGAGATCACCAGCACGTCGCGAATTCCCGCCAGCATGAGCGTGGTCAGCGGGTAGTAGATCATCGGCTTGTCGTAGACGGGAAGCAGTTGCTTCGAGACCGCCAGCGTCGCCGGATAGAGGCGAGTGCCGGAGCCCCCCGCGAGAATGATGCCTTTGCGTCGGGTCGTCATGCCTGGCCTCCTGCGACGTCTGCCGAATCGTCATTCCGATAATGCGTTTCGATCCAGCGCTGATACTCGCCGGATTGCACCTGCCGCACCCATTCGCCATTGGCGAGATACCACTGCACGGTCTTTCGCATGCCGGTCTCGAAGGTCTCCGCCGGGCGCCAGCCCAACTCGCGTTCGAGCTTGCGCGCATCGATGGCATAGCGCCGGTCATGCCCGGGGCGATCCGTCACGAACGTGATCTGATCGGCGTACGATCGGCCGTCACCCCGGGGCGAGAGTTCGTCGAGCAGTTTGCACAGCGACTTCACCACGGACAGGTTGTTCTGCTCGTTCCAGCCACCGACGTTGTACACCTCGCCTGCGACGCCTCTGGCCAGCACTTCACGAATCGCGGCGCAATGGTCGCCGACATACAGCCAGTCGCGAACGTTGCTGCCGTCGCCATAGATCGGCAGCGGCTTGCCGGCCAGCGCATTGGCGATGACCAGCGGAATCAGCTTCTCGGGGAACTGGTACGGACCGTAGTTGTTCGAGCAGTTGGTCGTGAGGACCGGCAGCCCGTAAGTATGGTGGTACGCACGCACCAGATGGTCGGACCCGGCTTTCGACGCCGAATACGGGCTGTTCGGCGCGTAGGGGGTCGTTTCGGTGAATGCCGGATCGGACGGACTCAACGAGCCGTAGACTTCGTCCGTCGAGACATGCAGGAATCGGAAGTCGTTGCGGGCATCGCCTTCGAGCGTGCTCCAGTAAGCGCGCGCCGCTTCGAGCATCGTGAACGTGCCGACGACGTTGGTCCGCACAAAATCCTCCGGACCGTGGATCGAGCGATCCACATGGCTCTCCGCCGCGAAGTGCAGCACGGCACGCGGCCGATGCTCCGCATATAGCCGATCAAGTGCAGCACGATCGCATATGTCTACCTGAGCGAAACGATGTCGCGCATCGTGCTCCACACTGGCGAGGTTGGCGAGATTACCCGCGTACGTCAGTTTGTCGATGGTCAGCACGGGCTCGTCGTGTTGCGCGAGCCAGTCCAGAACGAAATTTGCGCCGATGAATCCGGCGCCACCAGTCACGAAGATCATGGGGGTAAGCGTATGTGTCGGGGTGGCCTTACTTGCGAGGCACACGCCCCATCAGGAAAAATTCGTCGTTGGGACGCATCGAAATCGCATTGGCGATGCGGTTCGACATGCCGAAGAATGCCGTGATCGCGGCAATGTCCCAGATATCTTCGTCGTTCAGGCCGTGCCGGCGCAGGCTCGCATAGTCGTCATCGCCCACGTCCTGCGAGCGTTCGCAAACCTTCAGCGCATAGGCCAGAATCGCCTTCTGACGCTCAGTCAGATCCGCCTTCAGATAATTGACGGCGATCTGGTCGGCCAGCAACGGCTGCTTTTCATAGATGCGCACCAGCGCACCATGCGCGACCACACAGTACAGACACTGATTCACCGCGCTGGTTGCGACCACGATCATCTCGCGCTCGCCCTTGCTCAGATTGCCGTCTTTGAGCATCAGTGCGTCGTGATACGCGAAAAACGCGCGGAATTCGTCAGGACGATGCGCCAGCGTCAGGAAAACGTTCGGAATGAAGCCAGCCTTCTCCTGCACCTCGTCGATGCGCGCACGGATATCGTCCGGCAATGCGGCGAGATCCGGCACGGGAAAACGACTGATCGGTGGCTGGCTCATCATGGTCTCCTCAAAGGCGGGCAGTGTTGTCGGGCGGTGGCCTGCGTCGCGATGGGTCGTCACACGACGCCTCGCAAACGCCGGCCTCCTGCTGAAACGGCGCTTGAATTACGCCTCCTGCTGCTGCGCGTACTGAATGCGGTGCAAGTGCGCGTAGAGGCCATTATGCGCCACCAGTGCCTGGTGAGAGCCTTGCTCCGCAATCCGGCCATGTTCGAGTACGACGATCCGGTCCGCACGTTCGATGGTCGACAGACGGTGCGCGATCACGAGCGTCGTACGGCCTTCCATCAGCACTTCCAGCGCCGCCTGCACGTGGCGCTCGGATTCGGAATCCAGTGCGGAAGTGGCTTCGTCGAGAATCAGGATCGGCGCGTCCTTGTAAATCGCACGGGCAATCGCCAGACGCTGACGCTGACCGCCCGACAGGCGCATGCCGTTGTCGCCCACGAGCGTGGCGACGCCGTCGGGCATTGCCGCCACCGCATCGGCCAGATTGGCCGCACGCAGGGCGGCCTGCACGCGCTCGGCATCGACCTCCTGACCATAGGCCACGTTAGCGGCGATGGTGTCGTTGAACAGCACGACGTCCTGACTCACGAACGCGATCTGACGACGCAGGTCGGCCAGACGCAGATCAGTGAGCGGAATGCCGTCGAGCAGGATACGTCCGCCGGTCGGATCGAAGAAGCGCGGCACCAGATTGACCATCGTCGTCTTGCCACTGCCGGACGAGCCGACCAGCGCGACCATCTCCCCTGGCGCGACGTCCAGCGAAATCCGGTCGAGCGTCGGGCGCTCGCTCGCGCCGTAGTTGAAGCTCACGTCTTCGAACGTCACACGGCCCTTCGCGCGCTCGAGCGTACGCTCGCCGCCTACGGGTTCGACTTCGACGTCCATGACCTCGAAGATCAGTTCCGCCGCCGTCACGCCACGTTGCAGCGGCTGGTTCACGTCCATCAGATGCTTGAGCGGGGAGACGACGAGCAACAGCGCCGTGACGAACGCGGTGAAGCCGCCCACCGTCATCTCGCCGGAGGACGATTCGATCATCGCCACGGTGATGACGATCGCCAGCGCCAGCGAGGCGAGCGCCTGCGTCACCGGCTGTGCCAGACCGCCCGAGACCGTCACGCGCATCGCATAGCCGCGCAGCGTGCTGGTCATCTTGTCGAAGCGGCCCTTTTCGTACTCTTCGCCGTTGTGGATCTTCACGACCTTGTAGCCGCCGACCGCTTCCTCGACCACGTACGACAGCGCGTTGGTCAGTGTCTGCTGCTCGCGGTTCAGACGGCGCAGGCGACGGTTGATCTTGCCGACCAGCCAGCCGATCAGCGGCAGAATGACGGCCACCACCAGCGTGAGGCGCCAGTTCAGGTAGAACAGGTAACCCAGCAGGCCAACGACGGTGAGCGAATCGCGCACGAGCGTGATCAGCACCGTGGTGAGCACGCCAAGCACCTGATTGACTTCATAGACGATGGCGTTGATCAGCGTGCTGGTCGTCTCGCGCTGGTAATAGGACGCCGGCGCATGCAGCAATCGCTCGAACATGCGCACGCGCAGGTCGAGCAGCACACGGTTGGAGACCCACGACAGCATGTAGTTGGCCGAATATTGCGCCAGCCCGCGAATGACCGCCAGACCGATCACGGCGGCCGGGACATACCAGAGCTTCCACGGATCGCCGCCCGAAAAGCCCTTGTCGAGCACCGGCTTGAGCACTGCCGGAATCGCCGCTTCGGTCGCTGCGACCAGCGCCATGGCGAGAACGGCCAACAGGCCCATGTGCCAATAAGGCTGGAGATAGCCCAGCAGACGTCGCAAGATCGGTCCGGTGGGCTTGTGCGGTGCGCTCATGTAAGTCGGGGACGGCAGGAAAACCGCTATTCTAACGTACCGGCCGGTCCCGCCGGGACGTGTCCGAGCCTGACTAGGACGCCGCCGCAAAAATCTCCACAATGCCCGATATCCGTGGCCTTCGGCGCGCCGAACCCGGGGTGGAACCGGTATACTCCGGCGCATGGCAAGCGCACTCGAAGTCCTCCGTACCGTATTCGGCTATAACGCATTCCGTGGCGATCAGGCCGCCATCGTCGACCATGTGGCCGACGGGGGCGATGCACTCGTGCTCATGCCCACGGGCGGCGGCAAGTCACTCTGCTACCAGATCCCCGCGCTGCTGCGCCCGGGCATCGGTATCGTCGTCTCCCCGCTCATCGCCCTCATGCAGGATCAGGTCGACGCCCTGCTGCAAGCGGGGGTGCGCGCCGCCTATCTGAATTCCAGCCTCGCCTTCGACGAAGCGGTCGATATCGAACGGCGCGCCGCGCGCGGCGAACTCGACCTGCTGTATGTCGCGCCGGAACGGTTGCTGACCGATCGGTTTCTCAATCTGCTCGACCGGCTCGACGAGCGCGGCCAACTGGCGCTCTTCGCCATCGACGAAGCCCACTGCGTCTCGCAATGGGGCCATGACTTCCGTCCCGAATATATTCAGCTCTCGGCGCTGCACGAACGCTACCCGCGTGTGCCGCGCATTGCGCTGACGGCGACCGCAGACGCCGCGACGCGCGAAGAAATTCAGACCCGGCTCGGGCTGACCGAAGCGCGTCTGTTCGTCTCCAGCTTCGACCGGCCGAACATTCGCTACGAGATCGTCGACCGCGACAATCCGCGCAAGCAATTGCTGGCATTCCTGAGTCGGCATCGCGGCGAGGCAGGCATCGTGTATTGCCTGTCGCGCAAGAAAGTGGAAGAAACGGCAGCCTGGCTGGAGACGCAGGGTATCGCGGCGCTGCCCTATCACGCCGGGCTCGATGCCGAGGTACGACGCACCCATCAGCAACGGTTCCTGCGCGAAGAAGGGCTGGTCATGGCGGCGACTGTCGCCTTCGGCATGGGCATCGACAAGCCGGACGTGCGCTTCGTCGCGCATCTGGACTTGCCCAAGAGCCTCGAAGCCTATTATCAGGAGACGGGCCGCGCCGGTCGTGACGGCGAGCCCGCCGAAGCCTGGATGACTTATGGCCTGAACGACGTCGTCGTGCACCGTAGCCGGATCGACGAATCGAACGCCTCCGAGCTGCAAAAGCGCATCGAGCGCCAAAAGCTCGACGCCCTGCTCGGTTATTGCGAGGCGCCCCGCTGCCGTCGCACCGTGCTGCTGTCCTATTTCGGCGAACAGAGCGAGCCGTGCGGCAATTGCGACGTCTGCCTCAACCCGCCCGAGGTTTTCGACGGCACCGTCGCGGCCCAGAAGGCGCTCTCCGCCATTCTGCGCACCGGCCAGCGCTTCGGCGCAGGCCATCTCGTCGATCTGCTGCGCGGGCGCAGCACCGACAAGATCCGTCAGTTCGGGCACGAAAGCCTGCCGACCTTCGGCGTGGGCGGAGAGATGGACGACCAAGGCTGGCGCGCAGTGTTTCGTCAGTTGATCGCCCACGGCATCATCGAACCGGACAGCAGCCAGTACGGCGCACTCACGCTCAATGCAGCGGCGCGTCCGGTGCTCAAGGGCGAAACGACCGTGTCGCTGCGACGTCAGCAGCGGCCGACCGCCGGCAAGAAAAGCCGCTTTGCCGGCTATGCGTCGTCGCAGGCCATCGAGCTGGACGTGGCGGACCAACAGGTGTTCGAGAAGCTTCGCGCCTGGCGGCAGGACATGGCGAAGACGCAGGCGGTGCCCGCGTACGTTATCCTGCATGACCGTACGTTGCGGGAACTGGCCCAGCGCCGCCCCCGTCATCGCGACGGACTGGTGGATATCACCGGTCTGGGCGAGGCGAAGATCGAGCGCTACGGTGAAGCGCTGGTCGAGCTGCTGAATGCTTGAGCCGTGCGGCGCATCGATACCGCTGCGTTGCTCACGGCTCACTACGCACCGCGAATACCCGCCAGCCCTTTGATGACCCACTGTTTGGCCCACCCAACGGCCCGCCCCGACCATGTCTGACATGCAACGCCTGCCGATCTCGGTGACGATTCTCACGCGTAACGAGCGTCACAACATTGCCGACTGCATTGCGTCGGTGGCGTCGTTCGCCACGCAAATCGTCGTGGTCGACAACGCCAGCACGGACGGCACGGCAGAGATTGCGCGCGACGCGGGCGCAGAGGTGCATGTCACGCCCGACTGGCCCGGCTTCGGCCCGCAGAAGAATCGCGCGCTGTCGTATGCCACACAGCCGTGGGTGCTGTCGCTGGATGCCGACGAGCGTGTCACGCCCGAGTTGGCTGCCGATATCGCCGCCGCCATCGCACAGGGAACCCATGCGGGTTACCGTATGCCGCGCCTGTCGCAATTTCTCGGCCACTGGGTGAAGCACTGCGGCTGGTATCCGGATTACGTACTGCGGCTGTTTCGTCGCGACGCCGGGCGCTTCTCCGACAATCTCGTGCATGAGCGCGTGATCCTCGACGGCGAGATCGGCACGCTCGCCCACCACCTTCTTCATTACAGCTACACCGAAGTCCGTCAGGTTGATGACAAGGTGCAGCGCTATGCGCGGGCGGGAGCGAAGGAGATGGCACTGCGCGGCAAGCGTGTCTCGCCTCTCAAGCCGTGGATCAATGGCGGATGGGCGTTCGTGCGCACCTACGTGTTGCGTCGGGGCTTTCTCGATGGCGCGACCGGCGCGGCCATTGCGCGGATGAACGCCCGCAGCGCCTTTCTTAAGTACGCCTTGCTCAGAAGCGGCGAGGTTTAAGACGGGGGAGTGCCGAGGCCTCGTGTACGTTCGGCCTTGATAGCGAGAAATCACGCAGAAACAAAAACGGACGCCCAAGGCGTCCGTTTTCACATCTCACGCTGACGTCGTTATTTCGCCAGCGCGCGCTTGATGCGTGAGCGGAACAACTGCCAGCGCAGCTTGCTGTCGTCGACCGGCTCGGCCAGACGGCCGTCGCTGCCGGCCGGCACCGGCGTGCCGCGACGCAGATAGTACCGATCGAAAATCGACTGCGTCATGCCCCACTTGCGCAGGAACTGGGTGCGGCCGTCGTTCTTCACGACCTTGCCCGTGCTCTTGCACTGGAAGTGATACACGAGACTCGCGCCCACACCCACGAAACGGCGTGCGCCCGCGCCCCACATCTTCATCGAAAAATCGTTGTCGCTGCTCATGCCCGGGCTCAGCTCCGTGCTGTAGCCGCCCACGAGGAACCACCAGTCGCGATGCACGAGCGTCGGCGGCCACGTCGCACCGAACCAGTCGGGCTTGCGGTACGTCGGCACGGCAGCGAGCAGCCCCGCTTCGTCGAATTTGTCGACGTCACGGCCGAAGTCCTGCACCAGCACGCACGGATTGCCGGTGTCGACCGGCTCGATCATCGTGCCCGAGAGCATGAACGCCTTGTCGGGCATGGCTTCGGCACGCTCGATCAGCGCAGTATCCCAGCCGGGGCAGCAGTACATGTCGTCATTGAGATAGACGATGTACTTCTCGCGCGCGAGCGCCGCCGCCTGATTCACGGCGTAGCAGATGCCGATGTTCTCGGGAGACGCCGTGTGCTCGATCCCCTCGGCCTTGACCCAGTCGAGCGATCCGTCCGAGCCATCGTTGACGTGCACGATGATCTGATGCGGATAGCGCGAATTCTGGCGAATGCTGCGCACGCAGAGTTGCAGCAAGGCGAGGTTGTTCCAGGTCGGAACGATGATGGAGAACATCCGGATTTCCTTGTTGTATCGACCGTCGGGCTGGCGGATGACGTCAGTTTCGCGACGTCATCCGCTGCCGTACATCAATAGATCACTTGTACCGAGTCGGTCGTCAGCCACTGACGAAGCTCACCGAGCAGTTCGTCACCCGGCTGCACCTTCCAGTCGTCGCCGAGACGGGACTCGCACTCGGCATCGGGGCGACGATAGACGATGTGCACCGGCAGGCCGTTTTGCTTGTCGGCATCGCCATCGCCGTTGCCATTGCGACGGCCGAAGCCGCCACCACCGCCGTTACCGCCGCCGCCACCGTGCCCGCCGTTGAACCCACCGCCGCCGCCCGCACCGGCCGTTGCGGCCACACGGTACATCGTGCAATGCGGTTGCAGCGTGGCGCGCAGACGCGTCCAGTCGGCATTACCGTTGAACGACAACTTCAGCGCCCGCGCAAAGCGTGCGCGCGCACGGCCGAGATCCATCAGGCTTTCCACGGTGAAGCGCAGGCCGCCGGTAAAGCTGTCGGGACGCGCGTTACCGTGCACGATCAGCAGTTCATCTTCCTTGAAGAGATGCTTGTTCGCCTCGAACTGCTCGTTGAAGATCGTGACTTCGAGCGTGGCGGTGCCGTCGTCCAGTTGCACGATCAGCATCTTGCCGCGCTGCGTCATCATGGTGCGCATGGCAGAGATCACCCCGGCAACAAGCCGGTCGCGCCCTTCCGACAGATCCTTGATGCGGGTACGCACAAAGCGACGCACTTCGTCCGAGTACGAATCGAACATGTGCCCCGACAGATAGAAGCCGAGCGCCTGCTTCTCTTCCTGCAACTTGCGCTTGTCGGTCCATGCCGGCTCGTCCGCCAGTTCCAGCGGCGCTTGCAGGCTTTCGTCGCCCAGATCGAACAGGCTGACCTGATTGGCGGCGGCGCTGGCCTGCTCGGCGGCTTCCATCGCCATCGGCACGGACGCCATCAACTGCGCCCGGTTGTCGTGAATCGAATCGAACGCCCCGGCGCGAATCAGCGCTTCGATCGTGCGACGGTTCACCACGCGGCGGTCGATGCGCGCGCAGAAGTCGAACAGATCGGTGAACGGGCGCTCTTCGCGGGCACGCAGAATTTCTTCGATGGCCGACTGACCGCTCCCCTTGATGGCGCCGAGACCGTAACGCACGGTCTTCGAATCGGCCGGCTCGAAGCGATAGGCCGAGACGTTGACGTCCGGGGGCAGCACGCCCAATCCGTTCGCCGGGGCAAGGCAGTCTTCGTAGAGAATCTTGACCTTGTCGGTGTCGTCCATGGCCAAGCTCATGTTGGCGGCCATGAATTCGGCGGGATGGTGCGCTTTGAGCCAGGCGGTGTAGTAGGCGAGCAGCGCGTACGCGGCGGCGTGCGACTTGTTGAAGCCGTAGCCCGCGAACTTTTCCATCAAGTCGAAGATTTCGTCCGACTTTTCACGCGTCAGACCGTTTTCGGCGGCACCCTTGGCGAAAATCTCGCGGTGCTCGGCCATTTCCTCGGCCTTCTTCTTACCCATCGCGCGACGCAACAGGTCGGCGCCACCGAGCGAGTAACCGCCGATGATCTGCGCCATCTGCATCACCTGCTCCTGGTAGACCATGATGCCGTAGGTCTCCTGGAGCACCGGCTCGACGCGCGGATCCGGATATTCCGTCTTCTCGCGGCCGTGCTTACGCGCGCAGAAGCTTGGAATCAGGTCCATCGGGCCCGGACGATACAACGCCACCAGCGCGATGATGTCCTCGAAGCGGTCAGGCTGGGCATCCTTCAACATGCCTTGCATGCCCCGGCTTTCCAGCTGGAACACCGCGACCGTGTTGGCCTTCTTGAGGATGCTGAACGCCGCCGGGTCGGTGAGCGAGACCTGATCGAGCGACCAGTCCGCCATCTCCGGATGCAGACGCTTGATATAGCGCTCGGCCCAGTTCAGGATCGTGAGCGTGGTCAGGCCCAGAAAGTCGAACTTCACCAGACCGACGGCTTCCACGTCGTCCTTGTCGTACTGACTCACCACGCCGCTGGCGTCTTCGCCGCTGCCCTGCGTGTAGAGCGGGCAGAAGTCGGTCAGCTTGCCCGGTGCGATCAGCACCCCGCCCGCGTGCATGCCGACGTTACGCGTGAGCCCTTCCACACGCTGCGCCAGCTCGATCAACTGCTTGACTTCGTCTTCCGTCTGGAAGCGCTCTGCCAGTTGCGGTTCTTCCTTGAGGGCGTCGTCGATGGTGACGTGCTTGCCCGGCTTGAACGGGATCAGCTTGGAAATGCCGTCGACGAAGTTGTACCCGAGATCGAGCACGCGGCCCACGTCGCGCACCGCGGCCTTGGCGGCCATCGAGCCGAAGGTGGCGATCTGCGAGACGGCGTCCGCGCCGTACTTTTCCTTCACGTACTGAATGACGCGATCGCGGCCGTCCTGACAGAAGTCGATGTCGAAGTCGGGCATCGAGACGCGTTCCGGATTCAGGAAGCGCTCGAACAGCAGGTTGTACTTGAGCGGGTCGAGGTCGGTAATGCCCAGCGCGTAGGCGACGAGCGAACCGGCGCCGGAACCCCGGCCCGGGCCGACCGGCACGCCGTTGTTCTTCGCCCACTGGATGAAGTCCGCCACGATCAGGAAGTAGCCGGGGAAGCCCATCTTGATGATCGTGCCGGTCTCGAAGTCGAGACGCTTGTAATACTCGGGGCGCTGCCTGTCGCGCTCCGCCTCTTCCGGGAAGAGCAGCGCGAGGCGCGTCTCGAGGCCTTCCTTGGAGAGCTGGACGAGATAGTCGTCGAGCGACATGCCGTCCGGCGTCGGGAAGAGCGGCAGCTTCGGCTTGCCGAGTTCGAGCGTGAGGTTGCAGCGCTTGGCGATCTCGACGGTGTTGGCAATCGCGGACGGCACGTCTTCGAACGCGGCGATCATGTCGTCCTGCGTGCGGAAGCTCTGGTCCTGCGTGAAGCGCCGCACCCGGCGGGCATTGCCGAGCATTTCGCCTTCCGAGATACACACGCGCGCTTCGTGCGCGGTGAAATCGTCGCCCGTCATGAACTGGATCGGGTGCGTGGCGACGACCGGCAGCCCGGCCTTCGCCGCCAGCTGTACCGCGTGTTGCACGTACGTCTCCATGCCCTGCTGACCGGTGCGTTGCAGTTCGATGTAGAACGCCCCGGGGAACACGCTCGCCCAGTGCTTCGCACATTGCAGCGCCAGATCGGGATTGCCGGCGGCCAGCGCAGCGCCGACGTCGCCCATCTGCGCGCCCGACAGCGCGAGCAGGCCGCGCGCCAGGCCATCGGGCTGAAGCCACGACGACTCGATTTCCGCCCGTCCACGGTACTGATTGCCGAGCCATGCCTTGGACAGCAACTGGCACAGGTTCAGATAGCCCTCCCGGTCACGTGCGAGGAGCAGCAGGCGTGAGGGCTTGTCGCGATCGGCCGGATTCGTGATCCAGGCGTCGCAGCCGACGATCGGCTTGACACCCTTGCCACGGGCTTCCTTGTAGAAACGGATGGCCCCGAACATGTTCGCGAGGTCGGTGAGCGCGAGCGCGCCCTGGCCGTCCTTGGCGGCGGCCTTGACGACGTCGTCGAGCCGCACGATGCCATCGGCGATCGAATATTCGGAGTGGAGACGGAGGTGGACGAAACGAGGTTCTGACATGGGCCGTATTGTAACGCGGCCTCCCCGGATTGACCGGCTTCGAATCCGGATGAAAGCGTCCGGATGAAAGCGGAATGAAAGCGCGGCGGCGGGCATCGCGCTGACCGCGCCCGGGATCCGGCGTCATTCATGAGCGAATTCGAATATCCGCCGCGGCACGCCGATGTTCAGACTATCCGGACTACTCGGTCCCAAAAATCCGGCGAACCATGCCTTCGCCGCGCCTCCCCCACTCAAAACACCGACCGTCCATGCAAATCCTGCGTTACGGGCCACCCGTGCCTCCAATGTCGCAAGCTGCGACACCCACGCCTTCTGCCCGGCCGAACCCGGACGATCGCTCACCGGTCGAGACCGCCGATCTGCCAGACGACAGCGGTCTGGCAAGCACGCCGGACGAGGCTTCCGACGCCAGCGACATCCTGCCATCCACCGATGCGACGCATGCCCGCTTACGCGCACGCACCGCACAGACGAAGCGCAAGCATGACGATGGGGACAACGAAGGCCTTTCAGACGACGACCATGACGCCCCGGATAGCGACATCCCAAGCGATACCTGGCGCATCGGCAACCCCGCGCTCGATCAACTGCGACGCTCGCTGATCGGTGCGCGCAACGCCCATCGCAACATGGCCATCGACGCCCCCCGCAGCGCGGACACCGACAAGATCGCCACGACGCAGGCCACCGAGGCGCTGGCACGCAAGCGGCGCGAATCATCGATGCCGGCGTTCGCCGAATCGATTCAGCGTGTCTCGAATCAATATCGCGTCGTTATCGGTCTGCGACGTCCGAACGCGATGGGGCAATCGCTGCTGCGCGAAGGCTTCCCCACGAAGAATTTTCACGTGAAGGCGAAGTCGAGCGCGGCCGGGCCGACCGCCGGTTTCGTGCCCATCGAGCCGAAGTACGCCAAGATCGGTGTCGAGCAATGGGCTAAGCAGGCCAACGCGATTGCCAGCGCCTTGAAATCCGGCGCAAAAGCCGTGAATCTGCGGCTGAGCCCGACCCGCGTGAAGGAGTTGGTGACGCTGGGCGCGATGACGCACGCTGGCGGCATGACCTATCGGGCCACCTACCCCGGCGGGGCCATGACGTTCTCACTCCGCCCCACCAGCCCCGACACCCTCTCGGTGTTCGATACCGCTGGCCGTCCCGTCACCGTTCTGACCAATCCACCTGAATTGCCGGGGGGGTTCGCCAAAGACAAAACGCTGACGGCCAGCCCACTGCCGATGACGGCCGATTACGACCTGTTCTGTCTGTTCTCGCGCCGGGAACGCGACGTCGATCGCTTTCCCATGCCGGTGCAGCCGCATGTCGTGGCCGGCCCCCGGGATCGGTCCCGCAATCGTGCCTCGCAGTATCTGGACGCCGTCGCCACAGGACAAACCCGGCCGGAAGACCCGAACATGGGCAATATTCCGTTCTTTCACCGCACCATCGTCGACGCCCTGAACGTCGCCGTGACCGACGACGGTTACCGGGGCGGCAAGCTTTTCTGGCACAACGCCGAGAACGGGAATCCGTTCTCGCCCGGTTTCGCAAGCGATGACGCCCCGCTGTTCTTCGTGCCCGACACGCCCCATCCCATGACGGCCTCGACCCTGGACGATCTGAACGGCGTGATAGATCGGCTGCAAACGCTCGGATATGCCGCGAAACTGAGCCCGCGTCTGGCCGTCAACGCCTGATCGTGGCGGGACGCTCCCTCCCCGGGGCGTCTGTCGTGCGCAGCGGCCGCCCCGCGTCATCGGGGCGCTTTGTCCTGAATCAAGCACGAACCGGCATCGAATCGGCGATAATGGCGGTTTATTGCTTCACGCTTTTGCGGAATTTCGTTGCCATGTCTATCGTCAACATCGCTGCGTACAAGTTCGTCACGCTCGACGACATCGCGACCCTGCGCCCGGCCCTGCTCGAACGCTGTCAGGCGCTCGACCTGAAAGGCACCATCCTGCTCGCGCCGGAAGGCATCAACCTGTTCCTGGCGGGCGCGAGTGAGTCGATCGGCGCCTTCCTCACGGGACTGCGCGCCGATGCCCGCTTCACCGACCTCGAAGTCAAGGAAAGCCTCTCGGACGACCAGCCGTTCCGCCGGATGCTCGTGCGTCAGAAGAAAGAAATCATCACCATGAAGATGCCGGTCATCAAGCCAGCAGACGGACGGGCACCGGGGGTCGACCCCGCCACGCTCAAACGCTGGCTCGATGCGGGTCAGGACGACGAAGGCCGTCCGGTCGTGATGCTCGACACGCGTAACGACTTCGAAGTCGACGTGGGCACGTTCGATAACGCGGTCGATTACCGTCTCACCAAATTCTCGGAATTCCCTGACGTCATCGCCGCACATCGCGCAGACTTCGAGGGCAAGACCATCGTGTCGTTCTGCACGGGCGGTATCCGTTGCGAGAAGGCCGCAATCTACATGCGTGACATCGGCCTGGAACATACGTATCAGCTCGACGGCGGCATTCTCAAGTATTTCGAAGACGTAGGCGGCGCGCACTACCAGGGCGACTGCTTCGTGTTCGATTACCGCACGGCGCTCACGCCGGATCTGGCGCCGTCGACGACCAAACAGTGCTTTGCCTGCCGCGCCGTGGTGACGGCCGAGGATCAGCGCAGCCCCGATTACGTCGAAGGTCAGCAGTGCCCGGCATGCGCGACGCCGGCCGACGCATCGGCGACCGAGGCAGCTTCTGCCACGTCGCTCGCCGCACCGTCGGCCTGAGCACGCGGGTGGCGCTCGCCTCGGCGCAGGCTGCGACGGTGCCCGCAGACGCTGCCGCCCATCCCCTCACAACTCACGACAGCACGCCTCCGGTAGCCCCTCGCTACCGCGGGCGTTTCGCCCCTTCCCCGACCGGGCCGCTGCATCGCGGCTCGCTCGTCACCGCGCTGGCCAGTTGGCTCGATGCTCGCGCGCACGACGGTATCTGGATCGTGCGCATGGAAGACCTCGACGAGCCGCGATGCGTGCCCGGTGCGGCGGACGATATTCTCAATACCCTCTCGCGTCTCGGACTGCATTCGGACGAACCCATCGTCTGGCAAAGCCGTCGTCACGCGCTGTATGAGCAGGCGCTGGCCGACTTGACCGCGCGGGGACTCGTCTATCCGTGCGGGTGCACCCGTCGCGAAATTGCGGACTCGCTCACGCGTGTGCATGCGCGTCACAGCACGCTGGCCTATCCGGGCACCTGCCGCGACGGCCTGCACGGCAAGACGGCGCGTGCGTGGCGTCTGCGCGTGCCCGATGCCGACGCCGCACGCATGCACTTCGACGATCGCTGGATGGGACCGCAGACGCAGGATCTGGCCACCGAAGTCGGGGATTTCGTCCTCAAACGGGCTGACGGACAGTGGGCCTATCAACTCGCCGTCGTCGTCGACGATCAGTTGCAGGCCATCACCGATATCGTGCGCGGCGCCGACCTGCTCGACTCGACGGCCCGTCAGATCTATCTGCAAGCCTGCCTGGGCGCGCCCACGCCACGCTACCTGCACGTGCCGCTTGTGATGGCCGACGACGGCGAGAAGCTGAGCAAGCAGAACGGTGCCGCCCCGCTGACGCTCGATACGCCAGCAGCAATTCTCGCGGCGCTGAAAGAGGCCGCCGCCCATCTCGGCTTGCCGGGAGTGCTGAACGACATCGCGCATCGCGACGACTTCTACGCTGCCGCGATACAGGCGTGGCGGGAACGGTTCGGCGGCTGAACTCAGGGAGTCCCGGTAGCCGCGCTCGTCACTTTGACCTTGCTTCTGCGGCAATTCAATGCGCGCGCGCCGAGGGCGAATCGGATGCCCACACGCGCGTTCATCGTCGCCATCGTCGAAATGAAAAAAGCCAGCGCTCACACGCTGGCTTTTTTCGTCACCGATGCGTCAGTCATACGACGCGCGACATCCTCACACCCTCAGCTACCGGCCTTACGCGGGAACCCCGCCAGCAAGGCGGCCACTTGACGCTTCGGCGCTTTCTCGGAGGGCACACCGAAGGCGGTCGGCGCTGCGCTGTCGTGCGATGCGCGGCTATCGCGCTGCGAATCCCCCGCCGACGGCGACGGCTCATACGGCTTGTAGAAGAATTCGTCTTCCGGACGCACGCGCCGCGGCGCCGGGCTGCCGCCGCTGCGACCGGCACGCAGGCCGCCATCGTGACGGCTGTGACGATCGCCTCGCTCGCTGCGTTCCCCGCGTTCACTGCGCTCGTATCGATCACCGCGATCGCCGCGATCCTCACGCGAACGGCTGCGACGCTCCATCACCAGCTCGCCACGCTTGAGTTCGCGCTTGATCAGCTTCTCGATTTCCACGAGTTGCTTGCGCTCGTCAGGCGCGCACAGCGACAGCGCGACACCCGACGCGCCGGCACGACCCGTACGGCCGATCCGGTGCACATAATCTTCCGCGTTGTACGGCAGATCGTAATTGATCACGCCCGGCAGATCGGAGATGTCCAGACCGCGAGCGGCCACGTCGGTCGCCACGAGCGCGCGAATTCCGCCCTGCTTGAACGCTTCGAGCGCCTGCATGCGCTCGTTCTGCGATTTGTCACCGTGAATGGCCGCCGTCACGACACCGTCGCGCTCCAGCTGGCGCGCCAGACGGCTCGCGCCGATCTTGCTGTTCACGAACACGATGACCTGCTTGAGGTCGCGCTCGTTGAGAATCTGCACCACGGCGGCGCGCTTGTCGTCTTCATCCACTTCGTAGACGACCTGCTCGACCGTGTCGGCCGTCGCGTTGCGACGCGCCACTTCGATCGTGACCGGATTCGTGAGATAGCTCGACGCGAGCTTCTTGATGTCGTTCGAGAACGTGGCCGAGAACAGCAGCGTCTGGCGCTGCTTCGGCAGCAAATTCAGAATGCGCTGAAGATCGGGCAGGAAGCCCATGTCCAGCATGCGGTCCGCTTCGTCGAGCACCAGCATCTTCACCTGGCTCAGGTTCACCGTCTTCTGTTCGACGTGATCGAGCAGACGGCCCGGCGTGGCGATGAGGATTTCGACGCCGCGTCGAAGGGCATCCTTCTGCGGATTCATGTCGACGCCACCGAACACCACCGTGTTACGCAGCGGCGTGTGCGCCGCGTACGAACGGACGTTGTCGGCCACCTGATCGGCGAGCTCGCGTGTCGGCGTGAGGATCAGCGCGCGCACCGGGTGACGGGCGGGCGATGCACTCGTGTTGGCGTCCGGGAGCAGCCGCTGGATGATCGGCAGCGAGAAACTGGCGGTCTTGCCGGTCCCCGTTTGCGCGGCGCCCATGACATCGCGGCCGGACAGCACGACCGGAATGGCCTGTGCCTGAATCGGCGTCGGCTGGGTGTAGCCCTGAGCGGCGATGGCCCGCAAGATGTCCGCATGCAGCCCAAAGCTATCGAAGCCGGGGATCGGAACAGCATTTACATCAGCCATGATGAAGGGACATCTCTTTTAAAAAAACGGGGGCCGCCACGCGGAAGGGTTTCCGCATCAAAGCTCACTCGCGAAGATTCAAGGGGCGCTGCGCGCCATGCTCGAGGCTGACGCGAGAGGGGTCTGTCGGGTGACAGATGCGTCGGGCGCAGCCGGACCAGGGTGGTCGTCAAGAAGCGAAACAGACGCAATTCTAGCACTTGCGCACGACCAACGTGTGACAACGGCCCTTGCCGGGCCGTTGTTGGGGGCGAATGACGCGAAATCGGGCGCTCAGCGGCCCGCACCGGCGTTGGCGCTGCTGCCGTCGGACTTGCCCGGCTTGGCGCCGGGAACCGCCTTGCCCGCGCCGGCCTTGGCCGAACCGGCCGCCTGCGCCGCGCGCTGGCGACTGGCGTAGCGCTGCGCAAGCACCGCACACACCATCAGTTGCATCTGATGGAACAACATCAGAGGCAGCACGATGGCACCCAGCGGCCCGGTGGCGAACAGCACCTTGGCCATCGGGATACCGCTCGCGAGGCTCTTCTTCGAACCGCAGAAAACGATGGTGATCTCGTCTTCATGCGAAAAACCGAGCCAGCGCGCCGAATACGTCGTGATGGCGAGCATGACCGCCAGAATCACTGCGCAGCAGCCCAGCAGACCCAGCAACGCCAGCGGCGGGATCTGATGCCACAGCCCGGTATTCACCGCTTCGCTGAACGCCGTATAGACGACCAGCAGGATCGAGCCCTGATCGACGACCTTGAGCAGACCCCGGTTGCGCTCGACCCATTTGCCGATCGCCTTGCGCGAGAGCTGGCCCGCGATGAACGGCACCAGCAGTTGCAGCATGATGTTGCCGATCGAGTCGAACGGCGACGCCCCGCCGCTGCCATCGTGATGCACCACGATCAGGCCGACGAGCACGGGCGTGATGAAAATGCCGAACAGGCTCGACGCCGACGCGCTGCACACGGCAGCCGGCACGTTGCCGCGCGCCATGGACGTGAAGGCGATGGCCGACTGCACCGTGGCGGGCAGCGTGCACAGGAAGAGGATGCCCAGATACAGCTCCGGGGTCACCATCCACGAGAGCGCGGGCTTGAGCGCCACGCCGATGATCGGGAAGATGACGAACGTGCTGGCGAACACCAGCAGATGCAGGCGCCAGTGCGTGGCGCCGGCGAGCACCGCCTCACGCGAAAGCTTGGCGCCATGCAGGAAGAACAATGCGGCAATCGCCACGTTGGTCAGCAGGTTGAAGGCAACTTCGCCCTCGCCGTGCGCCGGCAGGAAGCTGGCCAGCGCAACGGTGGCGACCAGCATCAACGTGAAATTGTCGGGAAGGAAACGCGGTCTGGCCATCGTCTATCTCGAATACTCTCTCTCGAATACGTCTGAAATGACAAAGCCCGTCCGCCAGAACACGGGACGCGACGGCATGAGGGCCGTCAGCGAGGGTCATCGGCCCCATCCACCGAGGGAAGGGGGCGAAAAATGACCGGAAGTGTGCGCTCGCGCTACGGGTTTTTACGTATTAGAGCGCAAGGGTAGTTAAAATACAAATTCATTTAAAAATTTTATTCATACCAAAAACGCATGAACATCTCGCTCCGGCAGCTCAAAGTGTTCCTCGCAGTAGCCGAGCACGGCAGTTTCAGCCGGGCCGGCGAGGATATCGGCCTGACGCAGCCCGCCGTGAGCCGCTGTATCCGGGAGTTGGAGCAAGAACTCGGACTCAAACTGGTCGACCGCACCACCCGGGAGGTCACCCTGACCGAAGTGGGCGCTAGCCTCTCGGCCACGCTCGCCCGGGTGCTGGACGAGCTGGAGAGCGCCCTGCGCGACACCCACGGGCTGGCCGAGGAGCGGCGGGGCCGGGTGCGAGTCGCCAGCGCCCCGACGATCTCCGCCAACCTCATGCCCGAATGCATCTCCGCCTGCGCAGCCCGCTATCCGGACATCACGCTCATGCTGCGCGATCAGGTGCAGACGCTGGCGACCGACAGCGTGCGGCACGGCGAAGTGGACTTCGGGGTGATCGTCGCCTCGGAGGGCACGGAAGATCTGGTCGGCGAACCCATCATGGTCGAACCGTTTCTCGTGGTGTGCGACCGCTCACATCGCTTCGCGAAGCAAACCGAGGTGACGTGGAAGGAACTCAACGGCGAGAAGCTGGTGCTGCTGGACTATGCGTCCGGCAGCCGTCCGCTGATCGACCGGGCGCTGGCCGAGCATGGCGCTTACTGCCAGATCGCGCAGGAAGTCGGGCACGCGATTACCGTCTTCCGGATGGTCGAAGCCGGGATCGGCATCAGCATCATGCCTGCGCTGGCGCTGCCCACCATGCCGGGACTTCAGGAGCCGAGCAGCCGCCTCGTCGCCCTGCCGCTCACGCCGCAGATCGACCGCACCATCATGCTCGTGCGTAGAAAAAACCGCACCCTCTCGCCCGCCGCCCAGTCCGTCTGGGAACTGATCCAGCAGATCACGGCCGCCCACCGCCCGTCGAAGGCGCCACCGAAAACAAAGTAAGTGAGCGTTTGCTACAATACGAGGGCGTCGACTCCCCCCGAAAGTGCGTGACTGTGCGAACGGGCGTCAGCCTGCCCCGCCATCGTGCCTCGACGCCATGCCCGCGCCCTGCGGGCATTGTGTTTCCGGTACGGCGTCATGGACTTGCTCATCAAATACTTCAGTCCGCTGTGGCTTTTCCACGCGGCGGCCGATCTGTCGTTCTGGCAGCGGCATCAACTCGACGCGCGTATGCGGATCGTGAGCCGCTTCATGTGGCGCTACGTCATGCGATGGTGTGTCGTGAGCGCTACGCTGCTCGTGCCTGCCGCCGTGATGGCCCATGGCCTCGCGGCAACAGGCCTTGCGCTGGCCGGCGGCTTGTCGGCGAGCGTCACGGTGCTGATGGCGGCGCTGGCGCTCGGCTGCCTCATCGGCTCACGCCTGCGTTAAGAGCTGCATCAAGACCTGCGTTTTGCCCTGAATCAAAGCCTGCGGCGTCGGCTGAAGGTTTCGTCACGTGCGTCGACTATGATGGAACGGCTTGCCTCGCGCGCCAGACGGTCCGCGACGCCAGCGTCTCTTGACCCCCTTAGGAGATTCACATGGCCAACGCCAAGATCCTGGTGGTGTTCTATAGCATGTACGGGCACATCTACAAGATGGCCGAAGCGGTTGCCGAAGGCGCGCGTAGCGTCGCCAGTGCCGAAGTCACGCTCATGCAAGTCCCTGAACTCGTACCCTACGACGTGCTCGAGAAGAGCGGCGCCAAGGCCGCGCGCGCAGCGTTTGCGAACGTGCCCGTCGCCCGCGTCGATCAACTGGCCGATTACGACGCGATCGTCTTCGGCACGCCGACACGCTTCGGCAATATGACCGCGCAGATGCGCAACTTCCTCGACCAGACCGGGGGCCTGTGGGCGAAGGGCGCGCTCGTCGGTAAAGTCGGCAGCGTTTTCGCCAGCACGGCCACGCAGCACGGCGGACAGGAAACGACGATTACCAGTTTCCACACCACTCTGCTCCACCACGGCATGGTGATCGTCGGGGTGCCCTACACCGAGCCCGGGCTGACCAACATGGCGGAGATCACCGGCGGTACGCCTTACGGCGCCACGACACTCGCCGCCGGCGACGGCTCCCGACAACCCAGCGAGAACGAACTGAAGATCGCGAAGACGCAGGGCCGTCACGTCGCGGAAATCGCCGCCGCCCTCAAACACGGGCGCGCGCTCTGACCCACCGGCGCCCTCGGCCGCGAGACACTTGTCGACACGGCTAGCGGCGCCGTCTCACCGCCACGAACATCCCATCGCAATCGCGCGGACGCCCCGGCACTGCCGGCGCGCCGCGCGACCTTCACGGCATCACGCTCAGATCAGCTTCATGTCCTTGAGCACGTTGCGCACGATGCGGGCGCGCTTCGGTGCATCGGCGTCGCCACCCATATCGATGTTCATCGCGATCATCGTGAGATTGCCGTCGCGCTCCAGCCAGCCGACCCACCAGCCGATGTCCGGCTTCTTGTCGACAAACCAGCCGGTCTTGCCGTGCAACACGTAGTCGGCGTTCGCTTCAACGATCGAAATCTGCCGCACGATGTCCTGCGTGCGAGCGGAGAACGGCAGCGTGCCGCGCGCCAGCTTTTGCAGGAAGTCGACCTGCTCACGCGCCGAAATCTGCAAACTGTCGTCGATCCAGTAGGCGTCGGCCGCACGACCGATCGTGTGATTGCCGTAACCCACGGCAGCGAGCTTCGCCAGTGCGTATTCGCGCGGGATCTTGTGCGACACCACCTGATAGCACGGCAGACACGACACACGGAATGCGGTACGCAAATCCATTACGGCACTCCACGCCTTGACGCGACGAGGCTTGCCGTCCCAGGGAATCATCTCGCGTTCGTTGTCCAGCGCGCCCGATTCGAGGGCGAGCAGACTGTTGAAGATCTTGTACGTCGACGCCGGCGACACACGACGCTCGGCACGCGCCGCGTCGAACGCCTGATAGGTCTGCGTCTTGCCGTCGAGCACGACGATCGTGCCCTTGACGTTTTCGGCCGCGAAGAATTTGCCCCAATCGGCACGCTCGGTGATACGCACAGGCGCCGTTCCGGCGGCCTCGGCGGCATGCACCGGGGCGACGAGCATCGTGGGGGAGACAAGCGCGGAGGCCAGCCGCAATACGAACGCGACACGCCGCCAGCGAGAGATTATTTTTTTCATTTCGTTGTCCTGATTGGATGAATGACACACACGTTGTCGATGGTGCTGGCCGGGCACCGCATTTCGAAAGCGTTTGCAGCTTAGTGGGCGTTTCGTCAGATGCAAAGTACCGCTACCGTAACCGACGTAACCGCCGTATCATCGGCACGCCCCTCTGTGTATTTCCGAGGAACTCGCGGAGCCCCTCCGCCCCCGGAGCGAATCGATTTCTCTCGACGCCATGTCCGACACGCCTGCGCCGCCGCGCGCTTCTGACACTGTTTCCGGTACATCGCCGCACGCCCCGCTTGTCGTGCGACTCGACACGCCGCAAAAGATCGACGGCCAGCCCGTGCGATATCAGAGCCTCTGGCTGCTGATGCGCGTCTACTACGCGGCGCTTTACGAAAACACGACGGTCTCGCTCGCTTCGCTGAAGATCCGCTTCGGTCAGGCGGCCATCGCGGGCGATCTGCGTATGCTCATCAGCCGGGCGTTTTCGGATTTTGCGCGTTGGGGTATCGCCGTCGGCTGGGGCGACGACCGTCACATGGACGTCCGTCTGCTGCCCACCCGGGGGCGCGGCAAAGGCCCCTTCTGGCTCGCATCGCACGAGATGTCGCGCTTCGTGGTCATGATCGGCGACACGACACCCGACGATCCGCGTCGCGCCATCGCCACCTTCCTCGGATTGCCGCAGGACACCGTCCCCGACACGCAGTCGCCCGCCCTCGATTACGTCATGCAGGACATCGCGTTCTGGCATCACCTGACGCTGGGCAAACGCGACATGCAGGACGGCGTGTTCTTCGCGCCGCCTCAACTGTCGTTGCCCGGTGAAGCCAGACGGCAACGCACCGGGGCGATTCCGTCGTTCCACGCCGCACAGGTCTGCGCGGTGGACGACGTGCAGCGCGGCATTGCCCTGCTCGCGGAGACGATCGTGTGGCGCCGCATGGGAGATGCCACCCGCACGAAACAGACACTCACTACGCTCGCCGCCACGTTCGGCGCCCATCAGACAGGCTCGCCGACGTTACGCGCCATGCACTGGATCGTGCAGGCGTGGCAAGCGTACGCATTGCGCGACGAAGCCGGTGCGTTCGCTCATTTGCAACGCATCAGCGACGACGCTTCGCTCGCCCCCTGCCTGCTCTACAACCCGCGCATCCGCTTCGAAAGCCGCAACCTGCAAGCGCTGCTATACAAGTCGCATGCTGCACGCAACGGTCCGCTGCCTGCGCGTGCCCAATCGGCCGCCGACGCCCTCGCCGCCTTCTCAGACGCCCTGCAAGCCGCCTTCGAAGCCGACTCCATCGAGCTGGCACAGCACGTGGCCGCCAACATCGGTCTGTCGCTCTGGCTGTTCTGGCAGGGCGCGCTCATCGACCCGGGCAGACGGCTGGCCGCCGCCGAGGTGCAGCGTCAGGCGTTGCGCTGGATCGGCCTGTCGGAGTGGATATGCGACCGCTTCGGCGTAGGCGGGAATTCCGTCTGGAATACCGTCTTCCTGTTGCGCATCGCGCGCGGCGCGGTGCCGGTGCGGCGCGACCCCGATCTGGAGACGCTACGGGCAAGCACACCGCTCGCGGTCGACGCGTTTCTCGACGCCGTGCAACCGTTCGGCGCGCCATTCTCGCGGGCCAAGGGGTTCTTGCGCTGGACCGACGTTGTCATGACCACGCTGGCCGACCATGAGGAGGGACGCGTGCGTTTCGAGCCGTTGCAACTCGCGAATCTGTGGTTCGAGATGCTGTGGTTTGCACTGCACCAGGACGGTGACTCGCCTCAGGCGTTGCATGCGGCCCACTCACTGGGACGTGTCATGCCGATGCTGCCGCCGCCGGACCGGCGTTTTTTCCGTGACGCGCTCCGTCTGATGCCGCGTGAATTCCAGCGAGAAGTGCGTCTGGCGCAGTAGCGCGGATATCGGCATGCGTTGATCGCCGTTGGCAAAACTTGAACGAATTTCCCGACCCTGACACCGATCGTCCCGACGAGATGACGAGCGCTGGACGACCCGCCGCATGCGGCGTTGCAGCAATGCGCCGTTCACGTTTTTCGGGACACGCCGCGCTTGTGTTGGCCGGGTATGTCGGTGTATCTTTGCCGCAAAGCTAAGCGCAGGGGTCCTGCAACGTGAGTTGTGGGTGAGAAATACCCTTAGAACCTGATCTGGATAATGCCAGCGCAGGGAGCGTAGAAATTCCTCGCCCCCGTTCATGCTCCTGAGCCGCTTTGCGCCGAATTAGTCGGCGTCAACACGTGCCCCGCCAGGAGACATTGCATGAACGCCAATCCGAAGTTCCTCTCAGCCAACGCGCGCGTGGACGAAGCCGCGATCGCTCCGCTGCCCAATTCCCGCAAGATCTACGTAGAAGGCTCGCGTCCGGACATTCAGGTTCCGATGCGCGAAATCTCGCAATCCGACACGCCGACCAGCTTCGGCGGCGAGAAGAACCCGCCGATCTACGTCTACGACACCTCGGGCCCGTACACCGACCCGAATGCCCGCATCGACATCCGCTCGGGTCTGCCGGCGCTGCGCGCCAAGTGGATCGAAGAGCGCAACGACACCGAATCGCTGCCGGGCCTGTCCTCGGCCTACGGTCGCGAGCGCGCCGACGACAGCGCGACCGCAGACCTGCGCTTCCCGGGCCTGCATCGCACGCCGCGCCGCGCCAAGGCCGGCAAGAACGTGACGCAGATGCACTACGCGCGTCAGGGCATCATCACGCCCGAGATGGAATACATCGCCATCCGCGAAAACCTGCGCCGTCAGGAATACATCGAGAGCGTGCGCGCTGCCGGCCCGCAAGGCGAGCGTCTGGCCAAGCTGCTCTCGCGCCAGCACCCGGGGCAACACTTCGGCGCGAGCATTCCCGCCGAAATCACGCCGGAATTCGTGCGCGAGGAAATCGCCCGCGGCCGCGCCATCATCCCGAACAACATCAACCACCCGGAATCCGAGCCGATGATCATCGGCCGCAACTTCCTCGTGAAGATCAACGCGAACATCGGCAACTCGGCCGTGACGTCGTCGATCGGCGAAGAAGTGGACAAGATGACGTGGGCCATCCGCTGGGGCGGCGACACGGTCATGGATCTGTCGACCGGCAAGCACATTCACGAAACGCGTGAGTGGATCCTGCGTAACAGCCCGGTGCCCATCGGCACGGTGCCGATCTATCAGGCACTGGAAAAGGTGAACGGCAAGGCCGAAGAACTGACGTGGGAAATGTTCCGCGACACGCTCATCGAGCAGGCCGAGCAAGGCGTCGATTACTTCACGATCCACGCCGGTGTGCGCCTCGCGTACGTGCCGATGACCGCCAACCGCATGACGGGTATCGTCAGCCGCGGCGGCTCGATCATGGCCAAGTGGTGCCTCGCGCACCACAAGGAAAGCTTCCTGTACACGCACTTCGAAGAGATCTGCGAAATCATGAAGGCGTACGACGTCGCGTTCTCGCTGGGCGACGGTCTGCGTCCCGGCTCGATCTACGACGCCAACGACGAAGCGCAACTCTCCGAGCTCAAGACGCTGGGTGAACTCACGCAAATCGCGTGGAAGCATGACGTCCAGGTGATGATCGAAGGCCCGGGTCACGTGCCGATGCAGCTCATCAAGGAGAACATGGATCTCCAGCTCGAGTACTGCGACGAAGCCCCGTTCTACACGCTCGGACCGCTGACCACGGACATCGCTCCGGGTTACGACCACATCACGTCGGGTATCGGCGCCGCCACCATCGGCTGGTACGGCACGGCGATGCTGTGCTACGTCACGCCGAAGGAACACCTCGGCTTGCCGAACAAGGACGACGTGAAGGAAGGCATCATCACGTACAAGCTCGCTGCTCACGCCGCCGACCTGGCCAAGGGTCACCCCGGCTCGCAGATTCGCGACAACGCGCTCTCGAAGGCACGTTTCGAATTCCGTTGGGAAGACCAGTTCAACCTCGGTCTCGATCCGGACAAGGCGCGTGAATTCCACGACGAGACGCTGCCGAAGGACTCCGCCAAGGTGGCGCACTTCTGCTCGATGTGCGGACCGCACTTCTGCTCGATGAAGATCACGCAGGACGTGCGCGACTACGCCGCCAAGCAGGGCATCACCGACGAAGCCGCCCTCAAGCAAGGGATGGAAGTGAAGGCGGTCGAGTTCGTGAAGAGCGGTGCGGAGATCTATCGCCGCACCTGATGCCGGCACTCGCTGCTTGTTGAACGCAAAACGCGCCCGGAGATTCCGGGCGCGTTTTTTATTGACGTGGCACTTTGCGATGGTGACGGCGGTGGCGCATGACACCGGTCGACGTTCGCGTCAGATCCTATGCTCTCAGCCGTTGACGGGCCCGCGGCTGGTTGCTTCGGCTGGCAGCGTCGGAATACCGCGCATCGTCAGTTGGTTACGCAAGCGCTGCGTGGCGATGTGAGGCGCGGTCGACGACAGCGACGTTGCCAATGCCGTGAACGCCTTGGTGTTGGTGGCCGGCAGCGCCGCCGCGTCGACGACTTCCACGTGGCGCATGTCCCAGTGGCGCTCGCCCAGTTGCTCGATGCCCAATGCCAGTTTCACCCACTCGTCCGTCCCTAGTCCCACGGTTGCAGGCAAATCGCCACGCACGAATGCCTGATGCATCGGCAAACCGTCGGAGAACCCTACGCGAAGCATCCATTCGGTGCTCTCGGACGGCGGCAACAGGCGTCCACCGGTCTGCAATCGCTCATTCAGACCCGCGATGAACCTCTCAGGCGGGGTATTCATCAGGCATGCGGTCGTCCACTCCTTCTTGCCCGCCAGCGACGGCTTTCCCGTCCAGCGACGCGCAGTGTCTGCCACCGTCTTCGTCACATCTGCCCGGCTCGGGTCAAAAGGCACCGTGCCGTTTCGACCATCCGTGCCGAGCAGCGAACCGTTCACGATGTCACGACAAATCTGGGCGCGCTCGCCGCGTCCGTCCGGCATGACGACCGGGTGATTTCGGCCTTCGAGCGACGCGACGCGGGTATTGGCGTTCTGTGAACTCGCACAGACGTGCAGCGTTGCCAGCGATGCAGCGGACAGGACCGGCTGTGCGACGCGCGGCGACTCGAACAAGGATCTGACGTACGACACATCTTCCACATCGACACTGTCGACATCGACCGGTGACGTCAGAAACGCACCGAACAGCGCTTCACCCGACGCATCGCTCTCCGACGATGCCGACGACGCCGATGAGGCCGAGGCAAAAATCGCCTGGAAATCCATCCTGGCCTCGCTGCCTGCATCGTTAGCGCGACCGGACACCTCGCCGCTCTGCGAGGGCCGAATTACACGCCACGGGTGCGCAGGTGCCTCAGCGCGGGCATTGGCCGTATTCATCTCTTTGGCGACATTGACGATCCGGATCAGCGGCATTCCGCCTGCATCGACCATCCCGGCATCGGGATTCAAGGCAACGGGTGCGAGAAAGGCAAGGCCGCCGACACCGGGCGGTTGATTCAATGGCTGCATACCGAAAGTCATCGAGAAATCCTTTGAAAGAAGGAAAAGGAAGCGTCGCGGCTTGTCGCCGCGGCTCCGCCCCCCGTTCGACACGTCATTGGAGCGAGATCAAAGTCGTATCGAAGTGGTATCGAAGCGGCGTCCACGATGCCCGAACGATCGTTCGGGAATTGTCGGTTCTGCACACTGGGTCTCGCAGCTCGTGCGCGCGACCGTCCAGGAGTAGACAGCGTTTGCGGCCTGCGCGCGTCCGGCACGCCAGGCACGCGCTGTCGAAGTGCCCCGAAGTTATGGCATGCTATTGGACAGCGGTGCAGCCGACGCGGCTGACGCGGCACGTCGATACGGCGTCTCCAGCTCCCGAAGGCATCTCAAAATGATGGCCGGCAGGCCTTGTTTTGAAATGTCTCCCTGCTCTCCGGACTCACTCCCGTGCGAAACGGTCCGGCCTGCGTCGCGGCGATGTACCCGCATTCGCACTTACAGGGATAACAATATGAGTGGTTACGGATTTCTTTTCAGTATTCTCTTGCTGGTGCTGGCAAGCGCCTTCTTTTCTGCTTCCGAAATTTCACTGACGGCCGCCAAGCGCACCAAACTCCAGGTGCTCATGGAAAAGGGCGATGAGCAGGCCGTCAAGGTGCTGGCGCTCAAGGAGCAGCCCGGTAACTTCTTCACGGTCGTGCAGATCGGCGTGAACGCCGTCGCCGTGCTCGGCGGGGTGCTTGGTGAGAGTTTCCTCACCGGCTATCTGTTCGAATGGCTCAGCCCGTTCACCGATCAGGCATTGGCGCTGCGACTGGCCGGCATCGGCTCCTTCCTCTTCATCACGATCGCCTTCATTCAGTTTGCCGATCTGATTCCCAAGCGGCTCGCCATGGTGAACCCCGAGCGCGTGGCAATGGCCATCATCGACCCGATGCTGTTCTGCCTGAAGGTGCTGCGCCCGCTCGTCTATCTCTTCAACGGCGTCGCCAACCTGTTTCTGCGCATGTTCAAGCTGCCGACCCATGCCATCGACAACATCACGTCGGAGGACATCGCCGCCATGGTCGGCGCGGGCGCTCAGGCAGGCGTGTTGCGCAAGCAGGAACTGCATTTAATCGAGAACGTTTTCGAACTCGAATCGCGCACCGTCGGCTCCGTCATGACCTTCCGCGACGACGTGGTGTACTTCACCATCGCCGAGGACGAGCGCAGCATCCGTCAGAAAATCACGGAAAGCCCGCACTCCAAGTATCTCGTTTGCCGCGATGAGATCGACAACGTGCTCGGGTATGTCGACTCGAAGGATCTGCTCCAGCGCATTGCCAGTGAAGATCTGTCGAGCGTGATCCGGAATCTCGATCGCCTCTACGCGAAAAAGCTGCTGGTGATTCCCGACACGCTCAACCTCTCTGAAGCGCTTGCCCGCTTCAAGGAGACCCGGGAAGGCTTTGCCGTCATCATCAACGAGTACGGTCTGGTCGTTGGCGTGGTCACGCTCAACGACATCGTGGGGGCGCTCATGGGCGATGTCGTCCACCCGGCCGACGAAGATCAGATCGTGCAGCGCGACGAACACTCGTGGCTCGTCGACGGCGTCACATCGGTCGAGGACGTGAAAAAGGCCCTCGATATCGACGAGCTTCCCGGCGAAGGCGAGTTCGAGACCATCGCGGGATTCATGATCTATCAGCTCAAGCGCATTCCGAAGAAGTCGGAAGCCACCGAAGCGGCGGGCTACAAGTTCGAAGTGGTCGACATCGACAATTACAAGATCGACCAGTTGCTCGTGACCCGAATCGGTGCGGTGGCCGAAGCGGCCATCGCGGCCGCGAAGCTGGCGGCAAGTCAGGGGAACCCGGCATCGCCGCCGAACCCGTCGGAACCGGCGAACCCAGCTAATTCGTCGACGGATCGCGCATCGTAGCCATCACCTCCGTCAAACGGTCGGTCAGACCGCCATCGCGCTGCGTCGGCCGTGCGATGGCCGACGCGATCACTTGCCACGGCGCGTAAAGCCACGCCTCCCGGCGCGCACGCGTCACACCGGTGTAGACCAGCTCTCGCGACAATACCCGGCTCGCCTGCTCCGGCAGCACGATCGCGACCCGCTCGAACTCGGAGCCCTGCGACTTGTGAATGGTCATGGCAAATGCCGTCTCGTGCGCCGGCAGACTCGCGGGTGAGTACAGACGATACCCGCCGTCAGGCGTGGCAAACGCGACGCGCAACGTGCCTGACGGTCCGAGCGGCAACGCGATGCCGATGTCGCCATTGAACAGATTCAGCGCGTACTCGTTCTGTGTCACCAGCACCGGACGCCCCGCAAACCATGCGCCACCTCCCGCGCCGAGTGCGACGCCCGCGCGTCGTGCCAACAGCGCGGTCAATTGCGCACCGAGAAATTCGACGCCCCGACGCCCGCCACGCGTCGCGCACAGCACACGGAATCGACCGAAAGCGGCGAAGACCGGTTGCGCCACCATCGCGATGTCAGCCGATGTCGCCGCCGCCGGATCGCCGAGTTGTTCGATGGTATCGATGGCCCGGGCAAGCGCGTCGAGGTATTCGGCGTAACCATCGGCCAAAGCGTTCAGATGCGGCGCGGACAACTGGATACCACCGTCTTCGCTCAGTCGCACCCGGTCAACCGCAGTGGCGTCGGGCGATCCGCCTTCGTTCAAAGGCTCTCGTTCGCTGTCGCCAACGGAAAGCGCCTTGCGCGCGTCGATGACCTTCCCCGTCTTGATCGCCGTCGCCAACCGACCAATCGCAGAATGCGCCCCAAAGCGATAGGTACGCTCCAGCCAGACGACGGCGTCTTCGAGTCCGCTGGCTGCACCCACGCGGGCGGTGGCTGCCGTGCCCACGGTGGCAGCAGCAGCGGCTTGGGTGGCTGCCTTAGCGATGGCGCGTTTGGGGCCTGTACCGGCAGCAAGGGTTGGCGCTGTGGCTGCGGCTGGGGCCGCGCCACCCGCACCGAGCGCCAGCGGGCCAGCGCGGGGCAAATCCTCGGCAGGCCAGTCGAGTGCCGACAGCAGATGCGCCCGCATGCCGGGCGAGAACGCTCGCTGTGCGCTCAGTTCCCCGAACACCGCCCCCGCTTCAACGGCTGCCAACTGATCCTTATCCCCCAGCAGAATCAGACGCGCGCCGTCCGGCACGGCTTCGAGCAATGCCGTCGCCATCGACAAATCGATCATCGATGCCTCGTCCACCACGATCAGGTCGTAGGGCAGTGGATTGCCGGCATGGTGACGGAAGCGCCGTCCGACTTGCTCGGCGGACTCAGGAAGCACGCCCAGGAGCCGATGCAACGTGAGCGCCGCTTCGGGCAGTGCCAGACGTACGGTGTCGGGCAAGTCCTGACGCGCTGTCAGCGCTTCCTGCATGCGCTGCGCCGCCTTTCCGGTCGGGGCGGCAAGCGCCACGCGCAAGTTGGCATCACGTTCGAGCAAGCACGCCAGCAGGCCCACAACCGTGGTCGTCTTCCCGGTTCCCGGACCACCACTGAGTACGACCAGCGAGCGCTGCAAAGCCAATGCTGCCGCCGCCATCTGCCAGTTCGGCTCTCGCTCGCCTTCCGGTGAGCGCAGAACGCCATCACGGAAATAGCGCCGTAAGCGCTTTCGGTCTTCGTCGGTAATCGCTGTCGTCGACGCATCGGTCGTCGACGTCATCGACAGCTTGCGCCCGAGCGCCGCTGCCAGTCGCGCTTCGTAGCCATAGTAGCGCGCCAGATACAGACGATCGTGATCGTCGAGCAGCAGCGGAAAGGCGTCCGCCTGCGCGTCCGTCGTCAAAGCGCGCGCGAGGCTGGCCGGCGCGCACAGGCCACTCGCGAAGAGTGCGTCGCGCCAGACGGACAGCGAGGGCGCATCGCCGGGGAACAGTTCACCACTCGCCTGTCCATCGAGCAGGTTACCGAGGGGCACGCACACATGCCCCTCCGACGTGGCGAGGCTGACCTCCAGCGCTGCACGACGGACGTAACGGCACGTCACTTCGTCCGCACCATTGCCGCGTGCGAGCAATCCCATGCGGCGAGCGAAACCCTGCGCCAGTCGCACGACGCCACTGTCGGCCAGCGGTGCACCGGACGCGTCGCCGGTATGACGTCTATCCGTCATTCGCCCTCCCCATCGATGGCGGCAACATCTTCGCCTGCCGGGCCATCGCTGCGGGCATTGAGCGAGAGTGCTTCGGCAAGTGCGGTGTTCTCGCCCGCCGCGAAGAGCCCGTCAAGGGCGTCGACCATTTCGCGCGACGGTTTGTCGAAGAACACGCCAGGCACGTCATCGCCCGCGAGATGTGCGCTGGCCCAGTCGGGACGCACACCCCGCACGAAGAGATAAAGACTGCCGCCCATGTCGCGTTCGTAATCGTAGTCCGGCAAACGACGCTGCAAGAAGCGGTGCAGCGCCAGCGTATAGAGCAAATACTGAAGGTGATAACCGTGCTCGGCCATGGCTTCGCGCAATCCTTCAGTGCCGTAGTTTTCCGGTGCGGTGCCGAGATAGTTTGACTTCCAGTCGAGAATCCACCACTGTCCGCCGTGGCGGAACACCAGATCGATGAAGCCTTTGAGATAACCGCGCAGGACGGTGGCGTCGAGTGGCAGATCGGGATAGCCGAATTGACGCAGCAGCCCTCGCAATGCGTCGAGCGACACCGCATCCGCCGGGTACGTGAACTCCATTTCCGTCAGACGTTCCGTCAACGCGACGTCAGCCAGTTGCATGCCGGGCCGCAACGGCGTCGCGAGCGTGTCGGACAGCATGTTCATCATCATGGCGCGCCAGGCGTCGTTCTGTTCAGCCCCGCGGCCCGGCGGACGCTCACGCAGCGCCCTCGACACCGCGTGCGGCCATTGCACACGCGACTGGAAGTCGGCCAGTTCGAACACGCGGTGCAAACTCTCCCCGGCGGCTGGCCCGCGCGGGAAACGCAGAATGTCGTCGGCCGGCGGCCACGCGTCGTCACCCTCGGGCGGCAGCGCGAAACTCGGCCCGGCATTGGCCTGCGCATCGTAGTCGGGACGGGTGCGCTCTGGCGCACTCAGTTGTCCGCCGCCCAACTGCGGCCCCGTGTGGATGCCGGCAAGGAGGCCGGAAAAGCTGCCGATACGCCAGACTTCGCGCAGCGCACGCGTGCTCGTGCGCGTCGTCAGTTCGGGCGGGGTGTCGTGCACGATGCGTGTATCGTTCGCCAGCGCGTCGCCGACCGGCAGCGGCACGACATCGAGCGGTCCGCCAACGAGCGCCTTCCATGCGCTCCGGATTGTCTCGACGCGCTCATCGGCATCGACCGACGAGGAAATCCACGCATCGAACGCAATGCCCTGTCCCGCCGCGAGCCAGTTGAGCATGCCGCCGCACGCTTCCTTCACGCTGCGTCGGGACGAATAGATCCCCGCCGCGAGATAGCAGCGGTACACCGCGCGCGTCAGTGCCACGTAAAGAAGGCGAGCCTGCTCAGCCGACTGCTCCTGACGCAGCGCCGCCGTCGCTGGCGATCCTTTCGCTGCGGCATCGGTGAAATCGATAACGGCCGTGGCGCCGTCGTGATACTCCAGACCGTCGAGACCGCCACCATCGCGCACGGCGCCGTCCCAGAGGAACGGACAGAATACGACGCCATACTCCAGTCCCTTCGACTTATGAACGGTCACGATCTGCACCAGATTCTGGTCCGACTCGAGACGCAACTGCGCCTCTTCGCCACCGCTGGCGCTGCGTTGCGACGCCAGCCAGCGCAGCAACGCCGGCATGCCCGGCTGCTCGGCCCAGCGAGCTTGTGCGAGTTCGGCCAGATGCATGAAGTTCGTCAATCGCCGCTCGCCGCCCGCTTGCGCCACCAGTCGTGCCGCTAATCCCAATTCCCGCATGAGCGTGCGCCACATCGCGGAAAAACCGCGATCGATCCACAATTGACGGTAACGCTGGAGACGCTCGATCCAGGCAATCGCCTCCGCATCGGACGCCTCGCTCGTCTGCATTCGGTAAAGCGCGGTGGCGTCCAGACCGAAGAGTTCCGTTGCCAGTGCAGCGCGCAGTGCTCGCACATCGCCCGGCGCTTCCACTGCCCGCAGCACGCGTAATAGCGTCTCCGCTTCCTCGCTTGCGAATACCGAATCCTGCGTCAGTTCTACACTGCCCACCGCATGCTCGGCCAGCATGGCTTTCATGAGCGCGCCCTGACGGTGTGTCTGAACGATTACCGCAATATCACCGGGCGCGAGTGGCTTGTCACCGACAAGCACGTCACCGCGCGATGCACCCGCCAGCAGTCGAGCCACCTCCGCCGCCGTCGCCCGCGCACAGGCTTGTTGCGCTTCATCTTTCGACAGCGGCTCGTCGTCGTCCGGCAACCACCAGACGGTGAAATCGGCCACGTCGCGCACGTCCGACAATGGCGGGCGACGGCGCGCCCCGGGCCGTACCGGTGGATATTCAAGGCCGTCGAGCACGAATGCACGATCGTTGGCACCGAATAGACGGTTGCCGGCATCGATGATGGCGGGTGTGGAGCGCTGGTTGACGGCAAGCGTATATGCCGCGTCCGCATTCTCCCGCGCCGCCAGATAGGTATGCAGATCCGCCGCCCGGAAACTGTAAATGGCCTGCTTCGGATCGCCGACCATGAACATTGGGCCACGGCGCGCCTCGCCCGAAGCCACCTCGGCATCGGCCGGCGATGGCTGGCCATACACCGTACTGAAGATCGCAAATTGCAGGGGATCGGTATCCTGGAATTCGTCGATCAGGGCACAGGGGTACCGCTCGCGCAGGGCTTGTGCGAGATCGGGATGCTGCTGCAAGGCACGCGCGATATTGCCCAGCAAGTCGTCGAACGAGACGACTCGCAACTCACGCTTGCGCAGCGCAAGTTGCTCGGGTGCCTCCGCTAACCAATCACGAAGGATTCGCAGCCATTGCATCTCGTAACGTTCGTCGGCATCGACTCGCGCCTGCACCAGTGCGTCCGCCATGTCGAAGAAACGGTGATTCGGTGGCGTCTCACCTTTCTTGATGTCTTTGGCAAGACGTGTCGTGGTCAGCAACTCCGCCTTGGCCCCCAGTAGCGCTCCGGCGTCGCGTGCGCCAAGGTAGCGCTGCCACGCCGAGACGGCCTGCGGCAGCGATGTCTCGTTGTAGATGTTCTTCTTGTATGACGGCAACGCCCGACGCATGAGGTCGGCAATCAACGAGGCCTCGGCTTCCCAGCAATCGCGCGCCGCCGAATAGGTCGTCAGTAACGCTGAAGGTGCGGACGTCTGCGTCTCCGGCGTATCACTCAGAGGGCTCAGATGACTCGAATCGCGCTGAACAGCTTCGGGCCAACGCAACTCCGACATCGGCTTCTTCAGGCGACGCGCCAACTGATCGGTGAGCGTGCCAGGCGAGCGCTTCCGGTCGACGAGCCACGCGGCAAAGCTGTCGTCCTGCGCGGCCAACGGCTCCACGACGCGCCGCCAGAACTCCACTGCCAGATCGTGCCGCACACCGTTGTCGTCCGGCACGAGTTCATAGGCAAACGGCAGGCCTGCTGCGAACGGCACTTCCGCGAGCGCGCGTTGGCAGAAGCCGTGAATCGTGTGAATCGATGCCTGATCGAAACCACGCAACGCCCGTTGCAGGCATTCGCGAATCGCTTTCACCGACATGTCGCCGCGCTCGATCAGGCCGGCGATCATGACGTTGAATAACGGATCGTCGCTCGCATCGGGGTCGAAGTCGGGGAAGTCATCGGCGTCGTCCGCATCGCTCACGTCGCCTTCATCACCGTCGTCGCCGAGCACGGGTGCAATCGCCGCGACGAGTCCCGCCAGACGTCCTCGAATGCGCTCGCGCAACTCTGCCGTCGCCGCATTCGTAAAGGTCACCACGAGAATCTGCTCGACGCTGAGCTGCTTTTCCAGCAGCAGACGAACGTAAAGCGCACAGATGTTCCAGGTCTTGCCGGTGCCGGCGGACGCTTCGATCAGGCAGATGCCGTCGAGATCGCAGCCGAACACGTCGAGATCGATGAGCTGGGTCATGCGCCCTCCACAAGTTCAAGGTGCTGGACCAGCGGGCCGAACATCGTGTTCGCAAGCAAATCGAAAGGAGACGCGAGAGGATCCTCCACGCCGCGCCAGATCAGCTTGGTATAGGGATCGTCGGCATCCCCGCGCGCGAATGCGGACCCTTGCCATGCGCTTTGCGCATCCGCCGGTTTGCCGGTGCTCGCGAGCTTCCAGGCACTACGGACGAAAAACGGCAACGGACGCGTCTGTCCGAGGCGGTACAACCCGACCCACTGCGCGAGCAAGGTCGCCGCATCGTCCACCGGCCGCAACGCGAAAGTCTCGTCTTCGCCGTACCAGAGCGTTCTGGCCGCGATATCTTGCCCGGCATGCTCGGGTTGTTGCAGATGGGCGCATAGCGCAAGGTGCGCGAGCCACGCCGCCAGCAGGTCACTCGGACGCATGCTGCCGTAGCGATACATCACCAGCCCATGACGCGACACGGGCGCGAGGCGGCCCTGTAGCAGACATTCGGCAGACAACGTCGCGTCACCATGCCAGATAGCATCCGTCGATGCCGTCCAGGCAGGCGGCAACGCTGGCGTCAGGGGCAGCGTCACGAGCAATTCCTGCGTGCCCTCGGCTTGCGCCTCCCTCACCTGCGTCGCCAGCGAGCGTAGGCCGCCAAGCTCCCGCCGACGCCAAACTGCGCCCGTCGCCCCGCCCGGCAATTCATGGCTCACACTCGCGATACGGTCAATCGCTTCTGCCTGCATGCGTGCATCCCCGCTACCATCGCGTAGCAGACGCGGCAACAGTCGCGCGGCAAGCGCGTCACGCCCGGCCCAATCGAGCACGAACGGCTCCTCGTCCTCGACCTCCGTCAGCATTTCGTTGAGCGACAGACCCAGGCGGTCACGTGCCCAGGCGCGCCCGGGATGACGCCAGAAGCGCAGCAGATCGTCCAGCGTCAGATGTGTCTGCGCGACGGCAGGCAATGACTCACTCACGAACGGTGCAGCCAGCGCCTCCGGTTCCGGCGACGCCAGTTGATCGGCCAATTGCTGCGCCGCCTCACCATTCGATACGTCGTAGCTGTATAGCGACGCAGCATGACCATCGAAATAGGCGGGTGAGAACGGTTGCAACGGATGCAGCACGATCAGGCGCTCGCGCGCCTCGCGTTGTTCGTCCAGACCGAAGCCTTGCGACACCGGCGCCAGCAATTGGCCCGTGAAGTCGAGCAACTCATCCACGGCCGTCGACGGCGGCAACGGGGCGTTATCCCGCACGCTTCGTCCCGTGTAAGTGATCAGGAAACGATCTTGCGCACTAAGCATCAGGTCGAGGAACAGATTGCGCTCGTCGTCGCGTCGCTGGCGGTCGCCGCGCTGCGGCAACGCCCGCATCAGATCGAACTCGTCGGCACGCACCCGGCCCGGCAGCACGCCGTCGTCCATGCCGATCATGCAGACGACGCGATAAGGCAGCAGACGCAAGCTCGGAATCGCCGCAAACGTGACCCGGCCCGACGGCACGCCACCACGTGTCGGGTCGTCGAGCGCGTCGGCCAGCACGCGCGCCACCACTTCCACCGGCACACGCACCTCGGGGGCGCCGTCGGCAATCGCCGAGCCGATTTGTTCTATCGCCATGCGGACTTCCGCGACATCGTCGGCGAACCGTGGCTCATCGGAGAAAAACTGCTCCAGCATCCCCAGTAGCTGATCGCGCCATGCCAACCCGGTACGTTCGGTTTGCAGCGCAACAGCCGTCATGTCGAGATCGTCGATCAGGCGCGCCAGTTGTCCAAGCAACTCGGCGCGTCCCCCTTCGATACCGCCGACCGGGAGCCAATCGTCGACCGGCATCGCGTCGTCGGGTAGCGCATAGCCGAGGAACAGCCGCATCATGGCGTCGCCCAGCGTGTGACGCTCCAACGCTGGCGCAGCCTCTGCCCCCGGCGTGCGGTCCACGCCGGTCCCGTCAAGGCGCAGCAAGGCGTCCCCGCGCCAGCCGCGACGCGCTCCCGCTGCATGCAGCCAGTTCTGAATCGCATCGAGCACATTACCGCCAAGGTCGTAGCGTTGCGCCACGGCCTCCGTGCGAGCGAGCTCCACCAGACTGGACGCCGCCACGCGTTGCTGCGGCAACGCCAGAATCGAGGCAAAGGCACGAGCGACCGGATTGGTTCGCGTCGGCGGCAACCCCGTCACCAGATAGGGGATGCGAGGCGTCGCCGTACCGAAAACGGCATCGATAAGCGGCGCTGCGCGCCCCAGATCCGGCACGGTAATCAGCACATCGTCCGGACGCAGGTCGGGAATTTCATCGAAGCACGCCAGCAAGCGGTCGTGCAGCACTTCGATCTGCCGGGCCAGACTGTGGCAGACATGCACCTGCACCGAGCCGTCGGCGTCGACACCGTCCGGCGCGCCGTGACGACCGTCGTCCAGCGAGAGAATGCCGTTTTGCAACGCTGCCAAGAGTGTCGGCGCGGGATTCGGCTGAAACAGCGCCCGATCCTCCACCGCCTGGGGTGCTAGGTCGGCGTACAACGCGTCGATATGCGATTGCGTCTGACGGCCCCATTCGGCCAGCAAGGGATGTCCCACCTCGCGATGCGCCGCACCATCACGCCGGGGCAGATACGAAAGCCGCGACGGCGGCACGATATCGAACCAGTAGCTCTCGCAGGGATTGAGCACATAAAGATGCACGTCGATCAGACGGGACATGGCCTTGAGCAACGCCATCGACAACGGCGGCATCGACGACAGCGCGAATACCGAGACACGCGAAGGCCACCCGGCAGGGAGGGTCTCCGGCGTCAGTTGCTCGATCCGGTCGATGGCACGCAGCGTAGGATGACGCTCACGGATATCGAGGTGCGCGAGCACCTGCCGCCACAAAGCGCTTTGCCAAACCTCATCCGCCCGTTGCACATCGCCCCAGGTCTCTGCCGCCCCCGGCAGGATCGCTTCACCGGATTGCCAGCGCTCCAGCCAGCTAGGCCGGTAGGTCAGATACTGATCGTAGATATGGGCGAGCCGGTCCGCCAGTTCGAAGCGCATGACATCGTCTGCGCCAGACAGATACCCCGCCAACCGTGGCGATGTCTGCACCCACGGCTGCGCCAGACACTGGTACAGCGGCCAGACCAGCCGGTCAGGCGCGAACGGAGAACTCTCGGGCACCGTCAACAGCTTGCCCGCCATATCCCACAACCACTGGGCGAGATAGGTCAGGCGAACGTTCGCACACACGCCGAAGACATCTGCATAGTCCAGTTCGAGCCGACGACGCACCGCCACGCTTGGCACGACGATGGTTTCCGTCTCGAAGGGATCGACCGGTCCCGCCGAAGCGCCGGGCGCTTGTGCGAGATCGCGCAGCAGCGCGGCTTCGAGCGTAGTGAACCGGTTGGAGAAGAATAGATGGAGCATGCGGGCGTGGCGGCTTAGCGAGTCTGTTCGCAAGCATAGCAAATGCCCCATGGCAAAGCCCATCGGACAGATCCGAAAGCTTGCCCCGCCATGGGTGACGGCCACCCGGCAGGTGCGGCAGGCCATGTCCGTGCACCGCGTGTAACCGGCGGTATCCCCACTTCGCGGCACGCAGGGCTTCGGCTAGACTCTCACTGCGCCGCGCCCTACCCGTCGCGCGGCCGGCTTTGCTGCGGAACCCTCGCACCCGACGCATGGACTACCAGACCGATATCAAGAAGTTCCTATATAGCCATTACTTTTTCAGCGGCACCCGGCAGGCAGTCGGCGTCATTCTGCCCGCGCTCGTCCTCTTCTGGGGGATGGATCAGCACCTGCTCGGCATCGAGGTCGCCTCTGGGGCGCTGTGCGCGAGCGTGGTCGACATCAACGGGCCGCTGCGTCACAAGCACACCGAACTGCTCAGTTGCACGCTGCTCGGCGCCCTGACCGTGCTGATCACGGGCATGGCCACGGCCGCGCAGCCGTGGCAGCTATGGATCACGTCGCTGATTCTGACCTTCGGGCTGTCGATGCTCGTGGTCTACGGCTTTCGTGCATCGCTGGTCAGCTTCGCCTGTCTGATGATGATGGTGCTCAATGTCGAGGCCGACCTCACGCGCCATCAGGCAGTGCTCGACGCAGGCGCCGTGCTCGCGGGCGGGCTTTGGTACACCTATTTCAGTCTTTTCGTCTGCCGGATCTGGTGGTTTCGCATCGAACAGCAGACACTCGCCGAGTGCTTCTTCGTCACGTCGGAATATCTGGAGGCAAAGGCGGCCTTCTACGATACGTCGACGGATATCGACGACTGCTATCGGCGTCTGATTGCCGCACAGGTCAACGTCGTGGAAAAGCAGCAGGCGGCGCGCGAAATCATCCTGCGCAATCTGCCGCGACTGCGCATCGGGGCGCTGGAACCGCGCCGCACGATGCTGTTCAATCTGTTCATCAACATCGTCGACCTGCATGAGACGGTGGTGTCAGTGCATACCGATTACCCGATGCTGCGCCGGGAGTTTGCAAATAACGACGTGCTTCTGTTCTTCCGCGACATGATCCGCAAGATCGCCATTGAGGTCGATGCCATCGGATATGCCATTGCCACGAACGAGCCGTCGCGGGCACAACGTAGCTGGCGCGCGGAGTTCCGGGCCATCGAGTACGAGATCGAGCTCATGCGCAAGCAGTCGCTTCAGCAGCGCTCGCCCGAGGCCTATCAAGCGCTCACCAGCACCTTCCGGCGCGTGTGGAGCACCACGCGTATCGTGGAGCGCATGCACCGCAACACGAACGTGAGCACTGCAGGCACGGCCACGGAGATGCAAATCGATCAGGCCCTGGTTCGCTTCACGTCGCGACAGAGCTTTTCTCCTAAATTGCTGTGGAAAAATCTGACTTTTTCCTCGCCGAGCTTCCGGCACGCGTTACGTGTGACGATCGCCATCTCGGCCGGCCTGCTCATCTGCGAAAACTGGTCGTTGCTCGCCGGACAAGACCACAGCTACTGGGTCTTGCTCACCATCATCGTGATTCTGAAGCCCGGCTTCAGCCTGACCAAACAGAAAAATGCCCAGCGTCTGACGGGCACCCTCGTCGGCTGCGTGAGCGTGCTGATCATTCTCTCGTTCGTGCACAAGGCGTGGATTCTGCTGGCGCTCATGTTCTTCTGCATGGTGATGGGCAACAGCCTGTCGCTGTTCAACTACGGCCTGTCGGTCGTGTTCATGTCGTCGTACGTGCTGTTGCTGTTCCACTTCCTGCTGCCCGGATCGCTGTCAGTCATCGGTGAGCGAGCGATCGACACGCTGATCGGTTCGGCGATCGCGCTGGTGTGCTCGTACCTCTTCCCTTATTGGGAATATCGTCTGATGGGGCCGCTGATCCGCAACGCCGTGCAATCGACGCGGACCTATCTCGAATCGAGCGCTGGTCTCGACGGCAAGCGCGACGGTCTGGCCTATCGCCTGGCGCGTAAGGATATGCACATTGCCTTCGGGAATTTCGGTGCCGCGTTCCGGCGGATGATGCTCGAACCGAAGTCCAAGCAGGTCTGCGTGGCGGAACTCAACGATTTGCTGGTGCAGAACCATGTGATGGCGTCGTACATCACCGGACTGGCGGATGTCTTGCCGCGTCAGATTGCGGCGGACAAGAGTGGAGAGTTGGGGCAGGTCGTCGCAGCCATCAGCGACCTGCTCTCACAGGCGCTTGCGGCGCCTGCGGCGTCCGTACCGACGGACACGCAGGCGGCGACGGAGGCGATGCGCGACTACACGCGGCGTCTGGATGCACTGGTGGTCGCGCAGGAACAGCAACCCGACACTGCCGAGGCTCACGTGCAGGAGATCAAGCAAGTGGTCCATCAACTCAAGCAGATGCTGCGCGCGGGCGAGCTGATTCTGCGCGACATGCGGGCGATTCGCTTGCCCGCCTGAGGCCGACGGGAAGTCCAGCGAAGTCCGCCGGAACCCGCCCGCCCCATCCCTCCCCCGCCTCAATCGGTCGCAGACGGGTTTGCCTGACGGGCCAACGACGGCTCAGGTGATCCCTGTGCGCGTGGCGTAGTGATAAAGATCGACATCGCGATCCAGTCCGAGCTTTCGCATCGCATTTGTCTTCTGCGAACTGACGGTCTTGACGCTGCGGCTGAGCTGGAAAGCAATCTCGCTGATGGTGAGCCCCGACACGAACAGCCGCACGACTTCGACTTCACGTCCCGAGAGTTTCGACGCGTCGATTTCGGTATCGTCGGCAACGGAATCGTGCAGGCGCGTCGCCAGCCCCGCCGGAATGTAGCGGCTGCCGTCTGCGACCACACACACGATATCGGCGATCGAACTCTGCTCGTCGAGTTTCGAGAGAATCGAATGCACGCCGAGTTTGAGCATGCCGCGCAGAATCGCCAGATTCTCCAGCATCGTCACCACGATGATCTTGATGTGCGGGAAGTATCGGCGGACGTAGCCGATGAGAAAAAGCCCGTCCTTGAAATTCCCGCCCGGCATGGAGAAGTCGGTCACGAGAATGTCGCACGGCGATTTGGCCAGCAAATTGACCAATTCCGACGAATTGCCGGCTTCCCCGACCAGATGGATCATTTCCCGCTCTTCGAGCAGACGTCGTATGCCAAAGCGCACAATCGGATGGTCGTCTGCGACCACGACATTGATCGTCATCCCTGCCCCCTTTTCTATTCGTCATCCGGCTGACCGTGGTGACCGCGCGCGTACGCGGTGCTTCGCGCCGGCCGTCACAACGAAGCGGGTCCATTCTGGCAAAAAGGGGCGATGCCAATCGAATGGGAAACGTCACATAGTCATGCCGAAGCAGCTCACTTGCCACGCGGTGTGGTCAACGGCCGGAAAGCCCGCATGCTGCCCGATAGAGCGGATACTGCACCCTAACTGCTTGACGGGACTCGCGTAGAGATGAAATTGCACAGACGCGCAGCGACGGAGTTTGTGCTACTCGCGTCACCGGCATTCGGAGGATTCGCAGCGCGGGCTTCCTGCATTCTGATCGTGAAAGTCAGAAATACCTTAAACACCGACGCTGGATTTGATGATCGAGCCGCTCTGCGCCTCGGAATATGCGTAGTTATTCCTGCGCGCTCGCACCGGAAGCAACACCTACCGGCGCCGCATCCGCCGCGGCCCCGCCCGACGCTCCGCCCTCGTGCGGCAGTCCGTGCCAGCCACCGCCAAGCGCCGTGACGAGCAACACATTCGCCGTGAACTGACGGCCGAGGATCGTCAGCGCGGTACGTTCCGTGGTGTATGCCGTGGCCTGGGCCGTCAGCACATTCTGGAATCCGACGGTACCGGCCTTGTACTGGTTGAGGATGAGTTGCGCGGCTTCTCGCGACGACTGCACCGCCTGATTCTGCACAGCCGCCTCACGTCCCAGATAGTTCAGGGCGGCCAGGTTGTCTTCGACCGCCTGGAACGCCGTGAGCACGGTCTGACGGTACGTGGCGACCTGCGCATCGTATGCCGCGATGGCCGCATCGGTCTGCGCACGGCGCAGCCCACCGTCGAAGAGTGTCGCTGCGAGCGCCGGGCCGACCGACCAGAAGCGGCTCGGCAGCGTCAGCCAGTCTGCAAAGCTGTTGCTCTGGAAACCACCCGTCGCCGACAGCGAAAGCGTCGGGAAGAACGCGGCCTTGGCCACGCCGATCTTTGCATTGGCCGCTACCACCGAGCGCTCGGCGGATGCGATGTCGGGGCGTCGCTCCAGCAATTGCGACGGCAGACTGACCGGCACCGGCGGCAATGCCGCACGCAATGGCGAAGGTGTCAGCGAGAAGACAGCGGGCGCCTTGCCGACGAGCAGGGCGATTGCGTGCTCCAGTTGCGCACGTGTCACCTCAATATCGAGTGACGACGCCTGCGCCTGCTGCAATTGCGTCTGCGCCTGAATCACGTCCGAGCGCTGCGCGACACCGACGGCATACTGATTCTGCGTGAGCTTGAGCGTCTGCTCATACGCCGTAACGGTACGGTCGAGCAACGCCTTCTGGGCGTCCGTCACGCGAAGGTCGAAGTAATTCTGAGCGAGCAGCGCTTGCGCCGACAGGCGGGCATTCGCCAGATCTGCGGCACTCGCCTCGGCGCTGGCATTCCCCGCTTCGACCGAGCGGCGTACGCTCCCCCACAGGTCCAGCTCCCAGCTTGCCGTGCCTGACAGGCTGTAGCTGTTCGAGATACCGCCGACGCCGGATCCGCTCACCGCCGTGTTACTCACCCGCGAGCTGCTGCGTGTGAGGCCCGCATCGGCGCCGATCGTCGGGAAAAAAGCGGCCCGGGCCTGCCCCGCCACCGCGAGTGCCTGACGATAATTGGCCTCGGCAACCTTGACGTTCTGGTTGTTGATGTCGACTTGCGCCATCAGGTCGGTCAATACCGGGTCCTGATAGATGGCCCACCAGTCGCCCTTGGCCGCCGCGTCGCTCGGCTCGGCCAGCTTCCAGTCGCCGGTCTCCTTGAATGCGGCGGGCGTATCGATCTCCGGACGAACATAGTCCGGCCCCAGCGCGCAGCCCGCGAGCCACAACACCGCGCTCGCCGCGAGAAAGGTCGCCGAGCGACGCATACGAGGCGTCGTACCGGTTTTACGTCCATGCCCTTTCTCTTGCCCCGCCGCGACTGCTGCCTGGGAACGAACGCTGGAGACTTGACGATTCAGGGTACGGGACATGGCACACATCGGCCCTTCGGCCGCAACAAAGGTTTCGGAAGACGAACAGGCGCGCGTGGATGAGAGGGACTGCGGCGACGAGCGCACATCGCGTATCGCATCAACCATGGCCCACCTCCCCGACATCGCTGTGACCGCTCTGGCCACGCGCGCGCCAACGCGCCCAACGCAGACGCAAACGGTCGAGATACAGATACACCACCGGCGTCGTGTAGAGCGTGAGCACCTGGCTCACGAGCAGGCCGCCCACGATGGAAATCCCCAGCGGCTGGCGCAGTTCCGCACCATCGCCCGTGCCCAGCGCCAGAGGAATCGCCCCGAGCATGGCCGCCATCGTCGTCATCATGATCGGACGGAAGCGCAGCACACACGCCTTGAAGATCGCCTCGCGCGGCGGCAGATTCTGACGCCGCTCCGCTTCCAGGGCGAAGTCGATCATCATGATCGCGTTCTTCTTCACGATACCGATCAGCAGAATCACGCCGATCAACGCGATGATGCTGAACTCGGTGTTGAAGAGCAGCAGCGCCAGCAGTGCCCCCACCCCGGCGGACGGCAACGTCGACAAAATCGTGAGCGGATGAATATAGCTCTCATAGAGCACGCCAAGCACGATATACACCGTGAGCAACGCCGTCAGAATCAGAATCGGCTGTGACGACAGCGCCGACTGGAACGCTTGCGCCGTGCCCTGGAAACTGCCCTGCACCGACGTCGGCATCCCCAACCGGCCGACAGCATCGTTGATCGACGCCTGCGCCTGTGACAGCGACACCCCTGCCGGCAAGTTGAACGAAATCGTGCTCGCCGCGAACTGCCCCTGATGCGAGACGCCCAGCGCCGTGTTCGTGGGACGATACCGCGCGAATGCCGAGAGCGGCACCTGCGCGCCCGCCGACGTCACCACATAGATATCCTTGAGCGACTCCGGGCTCTGCCACCACTGGGGCGCCACTTCCATGACGACCTTGTACTGGTTGAGCGGGTTGTAGATGGTCGAGACCTGCCGCTGCCCGAACGCGTCGTTGAGCACGTTGTCGATCTGGCTCATCGTCAGCCCGAGGCGCGACGCCTGATCGCGATCGATGTCCAGCGTCGTCTGCAAGCCCTTGTCCTGCTGGTCCGTATTCACATCGGCCAGATTCGGCAGACGGGAAATCGCGTTGCGCACCTTCGGCTCCCACTCGCGCAGTTGCTGAAGGTCGTCCGCCTGCAAGGTGTACTGATACTGCGCATTGCTCGATCGCCCGCCGACACGAATGTCCTGCACCGATTGCAGATAGAGCATGGCGCCCGGCTCCTTCGCCAGTTTGCCCCGCAGGCGTGCAATCACCTGATCGGCCGTGAGTTTGCGCTCGCCCAGCGGTTTGAGCGTGACGAACATCGACCCGCCGTTACGGTTGGAGCCACCGGTAAAGCCGGTCACCGTCGCGACATCGGGGTCCGCCTGCACGATCTTGATGAAGTCCGCGAGCTTCTTCTCCATCGCCTGGAACGAGATCGCCTGATCGGCCTGAATGAAACCGATCATCCGGCCCGTATCCTGCTGTGGGAAGAACCCCTTCGGCACGACCATGTAGAGCCAGACGTTCAGACAGATCGTCGCCAGCAGAATCAGCAGCATGAGCGGCCCGTGACGCAACGCCCACGCGAGCGAGCGTTCGTACTCGCGCAGCATCGCCTCGAACATGCGCTCGGTCCGTTCGCCCAGGCGTGTCCAGATGGACGGCCGCTTTGGCGGCTCCGGCGCAAGCGGTGCCGTGCCCACCGGCACACCCGGCGCCGGCTTTCCCTTGAGCAAACGCGCACACATCATCGGTGTCGTGGTCAGCGAGACGACCAGCGAGACCATGATGGCCGCCGACAGCGTGACGGCAAACTCGCGGAACAACCGCCCGACAATGCCGCCCATCAACAGCAGCGGAATAAACACGGCCACCAGTGAAATACTCATCGAGAGCACGGTAAAGCCGACTTCGCGTGTCCCCTTGAGCGCCGCCGCGAAGGGACTCAACCCCTCTTCGATATGCCGTGAGATGTTCTCCAGCACGACGATGGCGTCGTCGACCACGAAACCGGTCGCAATGGTGAGCGCCATGAGCGACAGGTTATCGAGACTGAAGCCGCACAGATACATCACCCCGAACGTGCCGATCAGAGAGACCGGTACCGCCACGCTCGGAATCAGGGTGGCGCGCCAGTTCCGCAGGAACAGGAACACGACCATGATCACGAGCCCGATCGAAATCAGCAGCGTGCGCTCGACCTCCCGCAGCGATGCGCGAATGGTCGGCGTGCGGTCCATCACAACATCGAGGTTGATGGCCGCCGGAATCGACGCGCGCAGGTTCGGCAGAATCTTGTTGATGCCGTCGACCGTCTGGATGATGTTCGCACCGGGCTGCGTCGTAATGATCAGCAGCACCGACGGCTTGCCGTTGGCCGAACCGGCGTTGCGCAGATCCTGAACCGAATCGACCACGTCCGCGATGTCGGACAGGCGCACCGGACGACCATCCTGATAGCTGACGATGACGGGCAGGTATTCCTTGGCCGTCTTCGCCTGATCGTTCGCCAGAATCTGCCAGCGACGGTCCCCTTCTTCGAGCGCGCCCTTCGGACGATTCGCGTTGACGGCCTGAATCGCCGTACGTACCGTCTCCAGCGGGATCTGGTACTTGTTGAGCGCCGTCGGATTGAGTTCGACGCGCACCGCCGGCAACGAGCTGCCGCCCACGGTCACGTCACCCACGCCTTCGAGCTGCGAAATCTTCTGCGCAAGAATCGTGGACGCCGCGTCATACATCTGCCCGCGCGTCATGCTCTCCGACGTGAGCGCAATGATCATCACCGGTGCACTGGCCGGGTTCACCTTACGATAGGTCGGATTGCTCGGCAGCCCCGTCGGCAACAGACTGCGCGCCGCATTGATCGCGGCCTGCACGTCGCGTGCTGCACCGTTGATGTCACGCGAGAGATCGAATTGCAGCGTGATGCGGGTCGAGCCGAGCGAGCTGTTCGACGTCATTTCCGTCACGCCGGCGATACGCCCGAGCGAACGCTCCAACGGCGTCGCCACACTCGCAGCCATCGTTTCCGGGCTTGCGCCGGGCAGCGACGCCGACACGGAGATGGTCGGAAAATCGACCTGCGGCAGCGGCGAGACCGGCAGCAACCCGAAGGCGACGATACCCGCCAGCGTCACCCCGATGGTGAGCAGGACAGTCGCGACGGAGCGCTTGATGAAGACGGCCGACAGGTTCATCGTACCGGGCCGTCCGTCGTAACCGCAGGACCCGCGCCGCCGCCCGGGCCGCCCCGATCGTCGTGGTCGCCATGCGACGCGTCATCCGACGGGCCGAAGCGTCGCTCACGCCAGGCACGCGCACGCAGCGCCCAGCGATCGAACCACAGGTAGATCACCGGCGTGGTGAACAGCGTCAGCACCTGACTGACCATCAGACCGCCGACCATGGTGATACCAAGCGGCTGGCGCAACTCCGAGCCAACGCCCGAGCCGAGCATCAGCGGCAACGCGCCCAGCACGGCGGCCATCGTCGTCATCAAAATCGGCCGAAAACGCAGCAGACACGCCTGATAGATGGCTTCGCGCGGCGCCATGCCATGCTCTCGCTCCGCTTCGAGCGCGAAGTCGATCATCATGATCGCGTTCTTCTTCACGATACCGATCAGCAAGATGATGCCGATGATCGCGATGATGCTGATGTCGTTCCCCGAGACCATGAGCGCGAGCAAAGCCCCCACCCCGGCGGACGGGAGCGTCGAGAGAATCGTAATCGGGTGAATGTAGCTCTCGTAAAGCACGCCGAGCACGATATACATCGTCACGACCGCCGCGAGAATCAGCCACAGCGTGTTCGAGAGCGAGGCCTGGAAGGCTTGCGCCGCCCCCTGGAACGTCGTCTGCGTGCTCACCGGCAGGCCGATGGACTGCTCGGCCTCCGTAATCGCCTTCACCGCATCGCCGAGCGACGCGCCCTTCGCCAGGTTGAACGAGATCGTCGCAGCCGGGAATTGCGCCTGATGGTTGATGGCCAGCGGCGTCGGCTTCTCGACGATCTTCGCGAACGACGTGAGCGGCACCTGCACGCCGGACGTCGAAGCGACGTAGATGCCCTTGAGGGCGTCCGGTCCGCGCTGGAAGTCGTCGGCCACCTCCAGCACCACGCGGTACTGCGAGGCCTGCGTGTAGATGGTGGAAATCAGACGTTGCCCGAAAGCGCTGTAAAGCGTCTGATCGACAGCCGCCGGCGTCACGCCCAATCGGCTTGCCGTATCGCGATCGATGTCCACATAGGCTTGCAGTCCGTTGACCTGCAAATCGCTCGTCACATCGGCCAGTTGCGGCACATGTTGCAGCTTGTCGACCAGCTTCGGCACCCACACGCCCAGCGTGTCCAGACTCGGGTCCTGCAACGTGAACTGATACTGCGTGCGACTGATGCGGTCTTCGATCGTCAGATCCTGCACCGGCTGCATGTAGAGGGCGATGCCCGGCACCTTGGCGACCTCGGGCTGAATACGGCGGATTACCTCCGACGCGTCGAGTCCGCGCGTTTCCTTGTCCCTCAGATTGATGAGCAGACGTCCGCTGTTGAGCGTGGCGTTCACACCGTCCACGCCGATGAACGACGACACCGACTGCACAGCCGGATCCTTGAGCACGGCAGCCACCAGCGCTTGCTGACGCTCGCCCATCGCGGCGAACGAAATCGACTGCGGCGCTTCGGAAATGCCCTGAATCACCCCCGTGTCCTGCACCGGGAAGAAGCCTTTGGGCACCCACAGATACAGCAGCACGGTCAGCACCAGCGTGCCAAGTGCGACGAGCAACGTCGCGCGTTGGCGATCGAGCACCCACGTCAACCATTCGCCGTACTTCGCGATGATGCGATCGAACATCTCGCCAGTCTTACGGTAGAACTTGCCCTGCTTCTCTTCCGGCACGTGGCGCAGCAGCTTGGCGCACATCATCGGCGTCAGGGTCAGCGAGACCACCGCCGAAATCAGAATCGACACCGCCAGCGTGATGGCAAATTCCCGGAACAGCCGCCCGACCACGTCGCCCATGAACAGCAACGGAATCAGCACGGCAATGAGCGAGAACGTCAGCGAAATGATCGTAAAGCCGATCTGCTCGGCGCCCTTGAGCGCGGCCTGCAACGGTTTCTCGCCCTGCTCCATGTAACGGGCGATGTTCTCGATCATCACGATGGCATCGTCGACCACGAAGCCTGTCGCGATGGTGAGCGCCATGAGCGTCAGGTTGTTGATCGAAAAACCGGCGAGATACATGACACCGAAAGTGCCGATCAGCGAAAGCGGCACCGCCACGCTGGGAATGATGGTCGCCGAGACGTTACGCAGGAACAGGAAGATCACCATCACCACCAGGGCGACGGCGAGAATCAGTTCGAATTGCACGTCGGAAACGGACGCGCGGATCGTCGTCGTACGGTCGGTCAGCAACTGCACGTCGATACTGCCCGGCAGCGCCGCCTGCAATTGCGGCAGCAACGCCTTGACCTTGTTGACCGTCTCGATCACGTTCGCGCCCGGCTGACGCTGCACGTTGAGCACGATCGCGGGCGTGGTGTCGGCCCATGCGGCGAGTTTGGTGTTTTCCGCGCCGTCGATCACGTCGGCAATATCGGACAGACGGATCGGACCGCCATTCTTGTACGCAATCACGAGGTTGCGATACTCGTCGGCGGAGGCCAGTTGATCGTTGGCATCGATGGTCGACGCGCGCAGCGGGCCGTCGAAACTGCCCTTCGCCTGATTGACGTTGGCCGCCGCAATGGACGTGCGCACGTCTTCGATATTCAATCCGTACGATGTGATGGCACGGGGATTGACCTGAATCCGCACGGCCGGACGCTGTCCGCCCGAAATACTGACCAGACCGATGCCCGGCAACTGCGAGATCTTCTGCGCGACGCGCGTGTCGACCAGATCTTGAAGCTTCGGCAGCGGCATGGTCTTCGACATGATCGCCAGCGTCAGAATAGGCGTGTCCGCCGGGTTGACCTTGTTGTAGATCGGCGGCATCGGCAAATCGCTCGGCAACAGGTTGCTGGCGCTGTTGATCGCGGCCTGCACCTCCTGTTCGGCGACATCGAGCCCGAGATCGAGCGAGAACTGCAACGTGATCACCGATGCGCCGCCCGAACTCGTCGACGACATCTGATTGAGCCCCGGCATCTGCCCGAACTGACGCTCCAGCGGCGCGGTCACCGACGAGGTCATCACATCCGGACTCGCGCCCGGATACAGCGTGACCACCTGAATGGTCGGATAGTCGACTTCCGGCAGTGCCGAGAGCGGCAACAGCCGGTAGGCGACGAAGCCGGCAAGCAGGATCGCCACCATCAGCAACGATGTGGCGACCGGTCGAAGAATAAACTGGCGGGACGGATTCATTGGCTACGTCGAAGGGCGTCTCTTTGGGGCGTGGCGATACGTAAGCGGGACAGCAGGGTCAAAGGGCGCGTCAGCATCGGTCTTGCGACTTCGGCGAGCGCCCTGAGCACCTTTTATTGCGCCTGACGACGGTGTCCGCCACCGTTGCCGTTGCGCTTCTCACCCGGCGCATGCGGCGCGACGGCCGCCGCACGGCTCTCCGCCGTGATCACTTCGACCTTGGCGCCGTCACGCAACTTGTCCATGCCGTCGATCACCAGCTTCTCGCCCGGCGCAATGCCTGACTCGACCGCCATGTTGGTGCCGTCAGTCGGGCCAACTTTCACCGTCTTGAGTTTGACGGTCTGATCCGGCTGCACGGTATAGACGAAGCTGCCTTGCGTGCCGCGCTGCACGGCGGCCGTCGGAATCAGCGTGGCGCCCTTGAGCGTGTCCACGAGCATCTTCACGTTGACGAACTGGTTCGGGAACAGCATGCCGTCGGCATTGGCAAACTCGGCCTTGAGCTTCACCGTGCCCGTCGTCGTATCGATCTGGTTGTCGATGGACGCGAGCTTGCCTTCGGCCAGCTTGATCTTGCCCGCCCGGTCGAAAGCCTCGACCGGCAGCGTTTCCCCGCCACGCGTGCGTTTGACGACCTTGGGCAGGTTGTCTTCCGGAATCGTGTACACGACCGTGATCGGCGTGACTTCGTTGATGATGACGATACCGTTGGTATCCGACGCGTGGATGATGTTGCCCGGATCCACCTGACGCAGGCCGGCAAGACCGGACACCGGCGCCGTGACGCTCGCATAGGTCAGTTGCAGGCGGGCGTTATCGAGCTGGCCCTGATCGGACTTGACCGTCCCTTCGTACTGCTTGACGAGGGCACGCTGCGTATCGACCGTCTGCGTGGCGATCGAGTCCTGCTTGAGCAGGGTCTCGTAACGGGCGAGGTCGAGCTGGGCGTTCTTGAGTAGCGCCTGATCGCGCGCCAGTTGGCCTTCCATTTGCGTGACCTGCACCTGGAACGGACGCGGGTCGATCTCGGCGAGCAACTGCCCGGCTTTGACGATATCGCCTTCCTTGAAATGCACCTTCATGAGCTGGCCGTCCACCCGCGAATGCACGGTGACGCTACGCGTCGGAGTCACAGTCCCCAGTCCATTGAGGAATACCGGCAGATCCCCGGTTTTCGCCTCGACGGCAGTGACCGGCGTAGCCGGTCCGCCCGCGCCAGGCATGCCGCCCGGCGGCCCGCCACGGCGCCCGCCAGCTTGCGCCGGGCCCTGCGCGTTCTGCGAATGCAGGCGGTAGTAAACACCCCCGGCGATGAGCACGACGATCAGCCCGATGACGCCCGGCACGAGCCAGCGACGCTTGCGCGACGGCGCGGGAGATGTCGAAACCGGTGGTGTCGGCGGCACCTGCGGGGCAGGTGAACGCTCTGAACCGTTCGGCTTGTCGGAACCGTGGGGACCGTGCTCGGTCATGACTTCCTCTTAACAGCGGAGTAGTTGGCGGATTCGTCCGATACGGACGACGTTCTTTTTTATCGGATTGCTGCGGCGCGGCAAATCGCCCGGAAGCCCCGAACGACGGCACACACCTCAATGGCCAATCAGCATAGCAGACGGTTGTAACAGCTCAACGAGATGGCTCGTTACATCAGCTTTCTCTGTGTTGGCGCTCGGAAACATCCGACGTTGCTGAAAGACCTGACTGAATCGCCAAGGTTCGGACGACCGTCCGGGCGAGCATGCGCGGATCGCGTCGAATCCCCTTCGCGGAGGCCGTGCGGCGCCTTACCGTGCATTGCCTTGCCACAGCGTTCCCGCGACATGAGACATGCGCGTCGGGCGTGCGGCTGGGTGTGCGTCAGACGTCCTGATAATGACGAATCAGCGAGACATCAAACAGGAATCAGGGCGTCTGATTAAGAGACCGAAGCTTACGTGACGCGAACGAAATTCGTGCGTTATCGAAGCTCGCTCTATTATTACGCATCGTTACAGGCAACCAAGACTGTAATTTCCGGAAACAAAACACGTGTAAAGCAGAGCAGGGAGACCACTATCATGACGACACAACCTGTCCGAGCGAATATGAAGATTCTTGTAGTCGACGACGATCCCGATCTGCGTGACCTGCTGCGCGAGTATTTGAGCCGCCATGGCTTCTCCGTCGCTGTCATGCACGATGGCGAAGGGCTGGCCGCCCGCCTTGAGCGCGAGCGCCCTGCCCTGATCGTGCTCGACCTCATGATGCCGAAGGTCGACGGCCTCACGGCCTTGCGCGACCTGCGCGCCCGCAACGACGACGTGCCGGTGATCCTGCTCACGGCGCGCAGCGATGAGATCGACCGTATCGTCGGGCTGGAAATCGGCGCCGACGACTATCTGGGCAAGCCGTTCAGCCCGCGCGAACTGCTCGCGCGCATCAACGCGGTGTTGCGCCGTCGCAAGACGCCCGATGCCGCCGTGCCCGAACAACGCGAAAACTATGCGTTCGGCCCGTTCATGCTCGACTTCCGCAGCCGCACGCTCACGCGCGACTCGCAGTTGCTCACGCTCTCGGACGGCGAATACGGATTGCTGCGTCTGCTGGTGAATCACGCGATGCAGGTGCTGTCTCGCGAACGCATCATCGAATTGCTCTACGGCGCCGACAGCGACGTCAACGACCGCGGCATCGACGTACAGATCTGGCGCCTGCGCCGTCTGCTCGACGAGGACGCACAGAGCCCGCGCTTTATCCAGACAGTGCGCGGACGCGGTTATATCTTCGTTCCCGACGGCCAGCGGGCCGACATGGCGACCGGTTGATGCACCGGTCTGACAAGGACTCCGGCATGCAGCCGATTTTGTTTTCGTTACCCCTGACGGCCGACACGCGGAGCCCTGCATGAAAGGCCGTTTCGATACGCTTTTCGGCCGGCTTGCCGTACTCATCATTGCGGCGCTGGTCATCAGCCATTTCTCGTATCTCACGATCCTTCGCAGCGATCACGACGAGACGCGTGTCCAGAACGCCGCCGAGCAGATGGCCTTCATCATCAAGGCCGCGTCCGAGGTGCATGAGGGCAATTCGAATCTGACGTTGCCCGATCTCGTGCAGGTGGTGCCCGTCTCGTTCGCGCATGGCGATGTCTTCGAGCCGCCCGGCAAGAATGCGCGACTGACGACCGAGCTCGCCCGCCGTTTGCCCGCCGGCACGCAATTGCGTGTGGAACGTACGCCGCCACCGCGCATCTGGGCCCGCCTGCCGGGCCGTGACTACTGGATCGCTACACCGGTACTGTCCGTGCGCAACCCGCCCGGGACCGCAACGATTCTGCCGGGGCTGGCCGCCGTGCTCGGCATTACGGTCATCTTCGCGCTGTTCGCTGCGTGGCAGTTGCAGCGCCCGGTGCGGGATATGGCCGCCGCTGCCGAGCAGTTGGCGACCCATCGCGTTCGAACGCAGGTCAAGGAACGCGGCCCGCTGGAGCTGCGCCAGCTCACCGAGCGTTTCAATCGGATGAGTCAGGACATCGTGCAAACCGATCGCGAGCGCAATACGATGCTCGCCGGCATTGCCCATGACCTGAAGACGCCGCTGGCGCGTTTGCGACTGCGTGCCGAGATGCTCGACGACATCCAGATGAGTGAAGGCATCACGCGTGACGCCGAATCGATGACGCGCATCGTCGATCAGTTCCTGCTGTTCGCGCGCGGCGTGGAGGTCGACAGTGCGGCGTCGCCGGTCGAGGCGCGACTTCCTGCGCTGGCCGCGCCATTCCTCGATCAGGGCTACGCCGTCGAACTGGATTTGCAGGCCGGGCCGGGGTTCAAGCTGCGCCAGACGTATCTGGAGCGCATCGTCAACAACCTGCTCGACAATGCCGTGACCTATGGGCGCGCGCCACTGGCCATCCGTACCTCGCAGGATGCGAGCGGCTGGCGTCTCGTGATCGAGGACAGCGGCCCGGGAATCCCCAACGAGGACATCAATCGCATCGTGCGGCCTTTCGTACGGCTCGATCCGGCCCGGGGCGGCAACGCACACTGCGGACTGGGCCTCGCCATCGTCGACAAGCTCACCCAGCAACTGGGTGGACGCGTGTCGTTCGCCAATCGCCCGGCCGGCGGCTTGCAGGTGACGCTGATGTTCCCGCCGGACGATCCTGGCGCCGAATAACACGATGCCAGTGCCTCGGAAACGCCCCGAAAGCGCCCCGTCGGCACCTCGTTAGCATCCTCGTCGCACCTCGTCAGCGCCTCGTTAGCATCGCAAAGCGCCCATTCGATTCTCACCCAATGAAAAAACCCGCCGTCGATGAACGAACGGCGGGTTTTGTCTTCTCGGCACTGCATCACATCAAGCCACAGCCAGGCGATCCGGGTTGGGGGGCAATACGACTACTGGGCTGTGCTCTACTGCTCACAGGGACACGTTGGACAGATGGCAACGCTGTGCGAGTGAGACACAGCAACGTCTGCTCCCCAACCACCCTGGCATGTGACCGGCAATGCCAGTCCGGCTGACGCCGGCGAATTACTTGATCAGGAACTTCTCTTTGTTCTTCCCGACCCACTTCGGCGCGCGGCCGCGGCCCGACCACGTTTCACCGGTGGCCGGATTCATGTACTTGGGAGCGATTTGCGCGCGAACGGCGCGACGACGGCCGTCCGTCGTGGCAAGACCCAGATCCTTCGCGGTCAGTTCGTATTCCTGGATCTTCTGTTTGACTTGAGCAATGACCTCCGCCACTTCACGGGCGCGGGCCTCTTCGATCTGCTTTTCGATTTTGTCGCGTTGCGCGACGAGTTCCTTATAGCTTGCCATCTGGCGTGTCCTTACATTGTTAAAAATGGATCGCCACTTAAAATAGCACGAGTTTTAATAATTTGAAAACCGCATTTCCATCAAATGAGTCTGAGGAAGCACAAATCTCATTGAATTGTCCGAGAGACACTTCAGACAATGCACAACAGCGGGGCAGCAATGCCGGATTATCGCAACCGGCGATCCCACGATAAGCCTGTCCATATCGCCCCGAACGCCCAGTCAATTCCCTCGCCATATGAGAGGAATTCGCCGCCAACTGATCAGGACTCCACGCGGCACTATCGGTTCACGCACCATGCTGCAAGGATAGGAAAGATTTTTCGGGCTAATGAGAGGAAAGCCACAGTGGGGCAACTTCACACATAATTCGACGCATCAAAATATACGATCATAAATATTTAAGCACATTCCGATCATTCTGTTATCCGAAACACTCCGGAGACGGATCAATCAATCGGACAATTCTCAATGAGGCCCGCAATTTACGGATAAGTTCAGTTGAGGATTTAGCTTGAGGATTCGTCGCATTTCGTCATTTTCGCCGGGCGCATCTGTCAAACCGATCACCGTTCGCCCCAATGAACGCCATCACAATATCTATCGAAGCGCGTCTACCAGTCGGAATAGCGATAAATCGGGACGCGGGAACCGCACACCCGATTTTGTTGACGTATACGTCAAACTCATACGCCAATCCGATTTCACGAATCGAAAAAGTTTTCGTAAGATAAGCAAATCGGTCGATGGGTCAGTCCCGCGCCGATCGCCGAAAATCGAGGCTTTCCGGTGGATTCGACCTCGTGTCGATGGCGTAATTAAGCTTTTGCTGATAAATGACATTTCTCATTTGCGGTCGGAATTAGCGCCGATTCTTTACGGACTTGAACGCATGCCCCTATCGACCACGGCTTCCGATCCTCATTCGCCTTTCGACACCGAGGCGCCCACGATCGTCACACCGCGAACGATTCTGCGGCAGTGGCATACCGACGATCTGCCGCGCTTCGCTGCACTCAATGCCGACCGCGACGTCATGCGCCATTTCCCCACGACGCTGGACCGGATGCAGAGCGACGCCGTCGCGCTGCGTCTTGCGCAGCATCTTCAGACGCATGGTTATGGCCCGTGGGCACTTGAGATTCCGGGAGTAACGCCGTTCGCCGGCTTCGTCGGGCTGATGCGGGTGGGTTTCGAAGCCCCGTTCGCGCCGGCCGTCGAAATCGGTTGGCGGCTCGCAAAGGCATTCTGGTCGAAGGGGTATGCGACGGAAGCCGCCACGGCGGCGGCGCACTACGCCTTCGACACGCTCGGCATGGACGACCTCGTGTCCTTCACCGTGCCGGCCAACGTCCGCTCGCGCGCTGTGATGCAACGCATCGGCATGCATCATTGTCCCGACGAAGACTTCCTGCACCCGCTGATTCCGCCAGGCCATCGCCTGCGCCGTCACGTGCTTTACCGGATGGATGCCGGCGACCTGATCGTTTGATCGCCTGACCGCCGGTTAGCCGGTTTGCCGGCCGTCTGACCGATCGGATGTCGGGACGCCCATAGAGCCCCACCGAACCACGATTGGCGGCAAAACATCGATCAACGTCGCCTTGGCGATTGAAGCAAGCGCTTAAATCGTGGGAAAATCCGAGTCTTTGCGCAAGCCGTCTCCCCCCCATCGTGTCGCGCGCCGTCATCATTCCGCTCATCATCGCCTGCGCCTTGTTCATGGAGAACATCGACGCCACGGTGATCACCACCTCGCTGCCCGCCATGGCACGCGACCTCCATCAGGATCCGATTTCGCTGAAGATGGCGCTCACCGCCTACGTGGTGGGGCTGGGCATCTTTATTCCGATCTGCGGCTGGGTCTCCGACCGCTTTGGCGCGCGCAACGTATTCCGCACGGCGATCGGCATCTTCATGGCGGGATCGATCCTGTGCGCGGTGTCGTTCACGCTGCCGACGTTCGTGTTCGCGCGCTTCCTGCAAGGCGTGGGCGGCGCGATGATGGTCCCGGTCGGACGCCTCGTCATCTTCCGCGCCGTGCCCAAGCACGAGCTGGTCAAGGCCATCGGCTATCTGACGATGCCCGCCCTGCTCGGCCCGGTCATCGGGCCGCCGCTGGGTGGAGCGATTACCGCCTACCTTCACTGGCGCTGGATCTTCTTCATCAATATTCCCGTGAGCCTGCTCGGCATCTATCTCGCGGGCAAGTACATCGATAACGAACGCGGCGGCGACGCCGGGCCGCTCGACACTCGCGGCTTCGTGCTCTCCGCCCTCGGCAGCGGTCTGCTCATGCTCGGGCTCGCGCTGATCGGCGAGCATCAGGTGAGCGACACCGTGGTGATCGTGATGTGCGTGCTGGGCGCGTTGTTCATCTACGCTTACTGGCTGCACGCCAATCGCGTAGAAACCCCGTTGCTGGACTTCCGCCTGTTGCGCATTCCGACGTTCCACGCGAGCGTCGTGGGCGGTTCGCTCTTCCGGATCGGTCTGGGCGCCGTGCCGTTTCTGCTGCCGCTGGCGTTGCAGGAAGGCTTGCACATGGACCCGTTCGAGTCCGGCATGATCACGTGCGCCTCGGCCTTCGGTGCGATTTTCATGAAAGCGATTGCGCAGCGAGTGCTCGCCAGATTCGGTTTCCGTCAGGTGCTGATCGTGAATGCCGGACTGGCGGGACTGGCGCTCGCCTCCTACGGCCTTTTCACGCACAACACGCCGGTCATCGTGATGCTGGGCGTTGTTGCTTTCGGCGGATTCTTCCCGTCGCTGCAATTCACTTGCCTGAACTCGATCGTCTACGCCGACATCGGCAGCGAGGATGCCAGCCGCGCCACCAGCCTCGCGAGCGTCGTGCAACAGTTGTCGCTGGGTCTGGGCGTGACGATTTCCGGGATGGTCTTGCAGGCGAGCAGCCGACTGGCCGGCCATGAGCAGTTGATGGCAAGCGATTTCCTGCCCGCGTTTCTGGTCATCGGTCTGTTCTCGCTGCTGTCGATTCCGGTCACGCGTCAGCTACCCGCCGACGCGGGCACGGAGTTAGCGCGGAAGCACTGACAGCCACGGCCGGGCACGCCCGAACGTGACTGTGGCTGCGACGGTCACGTCGACTTCGCTTCGGGCCGGATGACCACGGCGTGGATCGCCATGCCGGCGACCATTGCGACGACGAACAGCACCGCCTTGCCCGAACCGGCGCCGAGCAACACCAGTGCCGGGCCGGGGCAAATGCCGGCGATGCCCCAGCCCACGCCGAACAGCAACGCACCGATCACCAGGCGCTTGTCCACGTCCCCCAGGCCACGCAACGACGGCCAGACACGGGGCTCCCCCGTCCATGCCAGCGGCTGCGACCGGGCGAGCCGGAACCCGACGAGGCCGACGGCCACCGCACCGCCCATCACGAACGCGAGCGACGGGTCCCACTTCCCAGCGAGGTCGAGAAAGCCGAGCACCTTCGCCGGATTCGCCATGCCCGCGAGAATCAATCCCACGCCGAAGACGAGTCCGCCGATCAGCGCGAAGCACAGCTTCTTCATACCGAGCTCCCCATACCCAACAAGTGACGCACGACGTACACCGTCAAGAAACCCGCCGCCATGAAACACAGCGTGGCGACGAGCGAGCGCCACGACAAACGCGACAGCCCGCAAACGCCGTGGCCACTCGTGCATCCCGACCCCAGGCGCGTGCCGAAGCCGACCAGCAACCCCGCGCCGAGCAACATCGCCGTGCTCGCATCGATCTGCGCCTCGGGGACGACGGCCACTGCGCGATACACCCACGGCGCCGCCATCAACCCGACGATGAACGCCACGCGCCATCCGACGTCTCCCGCCCTCGGTCGTAACAAGCCGCCCACGATGCCCGAGATGCCGGCAATGCGACCCGAAGACAGCATTAACCAGACGGCCGCCAGCCCGACCAGCACACCACCGGCAAGCGATGCCCAAGGAGTGAAATGAAGTGTGTCGAGTGTCATGAAAACCAGCTCCCGCAGCGAGATCGGAGGAAATCGATTGAATCAGACGGACCGGGTACGCCGTGCGCGCCAGGCGACGTCAGGGTTTCGGACAAAACTGATCGTAGAGACAGGCAAGCACGGCAAGCACCGCCCCATCGGCCACGGCGTAATAGATACGTTTGCCGTCGCGTCGCGTGGTCACCAGCGCCTCGCTACGCAACACGGCGAGCTGTTGGGAGAGCGTGGGTTGGCGGATGTCGAGCTGAGCTTCCAGTTCACCGACCGATCGCTCGCCCTGCGTGAGCTGACACAAAATCAGCAGACGGTCTTCGTTGGCGAGTGCGCGCAACAAGGCCGTAGCCCCCTGAGCAGCCGTGCGCAGACGGGCGACGTCGAGCGCAGCGGCAGATGCGGCGGACTCGGCAGACGGCGCCGACACAAAAGGCTCGACAGGGGATAGCGCAGTGGCTCGTGGCATGGCAGGATCGATGGCGAATCAGGACATCCGGGCTCGGCGGGAGCGACAACATGCCGCACCGCGTTGCGCGATGTCATGGGGTGTCACATGCAGTGCGGACACTTTACTGATTTATAATATATGAATCGATAAATTCTTGCAGGAGCCGGTCATGTCAGCCACGCCAGCACACATCGAAGCCTTCTTCGACACCGTCACCGCCACGGTCACGTATGTCGTGTTCGATGCGCCCGGCGGCCATGCGGCGATCATCGACCCGGTACTCGACTACGACCCGAAAGCCGGTCGCACGCACACCGGCTCTGCCGAGCGCGTGCTCGCCTTCGTCGCAGCACAGCAACTTACCGTCGACTGGATTCTGGAGACGCACGCGCACGCGGACCATCTGTCGTCGGCGCGCTGGCTCAAGGAGCGTGTGGGCGGATGCATCGCCATCGGCGCGCACATCCGCGACGTGCAGCACGTCTTCAAGAAGCTGTTCCATCTGGGTGCGGACGTGCCGCCGGACGGCTCGCAATTCGACCATCTGTTCGAAGACGGCGAGACGTTCGCCATCGGCGCCTTGCAGGCAAAGGCGATGTTCGTGCCGGGCCACACACCGGCCGACATGGCCTATCTCGTGGGCGATGCGGTCTTCGTGGGCGACACGCTCTTCATGCCGGACGTCGGCACCGCGCGCTGCGATTTCCCCGGCGGCAACGCCCACACGCTGTTCCGGTCGATTCGACGTCTGCTGTCGCTGCCGGCGTCAACCCGCCTGTTCATGTGTCACGACTACCCGCCGGCCGGGCGCGCCGCGAACTGGCAAACGACCGTGGGCGAACAGCGACGCGCGAACATCCATGTGCACGACGGCATCGACGAAGACGCTTTCGTCGCCATGCGCGAAGCCCGTGATCGCACCCTCGATATGCCCACGCTGATCCTGCCCGCCGTGCAGGTGAACATTCGCGCAGGCGATATGCCCGCCCCGGAAGCGAACGGCACCCGCTATCTGAAGATTCCGCTCAACGCACTGTAAGTCCGGCAGACGCCGTCAACTGCTCCGCCAGCGCATCGCGCGCCTGCGTGACCCACTCGGGTTCGCCGCGACGCGCGGGCAGCAGGTGAAATTCGGCGTCCGGCAGCGCGGGCAGACGCCGTCCCGGCATCAGTGTCTCGATGCGCACAAGCGATGCCCCCGCCGCCGACGCGTTCAGACACGCCACCCCCAGTCCCGCATTCAAGGCCAATTGCAGCCCCGCCACGCCCGACGCCACGTGCGCGATGGTGTACGGCACCTGCTGCTCGTCGAGCCACTGCGTGGTGAAGCGATGCAGCGCGCAGGTGTCGGGCAGCACCAGCAGTGGTAGCGGTGCGCCGTCGTCCAGCACGAAATCGGGAGATGCCACCCAATCGAGCGACTCGCGCCCGAGCGTTCGCGTGCCGGCAACGGCATCTCGGCCAAGCGACTTGCCGAGCACACGCATCGACAGGCCGATGTCGAAATCGCCCGTGTCGTAACCACTCTCGATCACGCCGCTTTTCAGAATCGTCACGTGAATACGCAGCGACGGATAGGCCACGCCAAGATGCCGCAGCATGCGCGCCACCTCGGCAGGACGGAAGTAATCGGTGATCGCCAGCCGTAATTCCCCCGCGAGCGAGAAGCCGCGCACGTCGTGCCACGCCTGCTCCGACTGCGCGATCAACTGCCGGGCATGTCCAAGCAGACGCTCGCCCGCCGGCGTGGGCGACACGCCCTGCTTGCCTCGCGTGAACAGCGTCACGCCGATGCGCTCTTCGAGCTTGCGAATCTGCTCGCTGACGGAAGACTGCGACAGAAATACGCGCGGCGCCGCAGCGGAAAGACTGCCCGCCTCGGCCACAGCGACGAAGGTGCGTAACTGATCGAAATCGAATCCGGGGGCCATGAGATCATCCATTGATGAAACCGATGGATGAAATCGTATATTCCTGCTTTTCCGATGTCAAACATCTCCCTAGACTGAACTCGTCGTCTTCATCGACTCTCATTCTTCAGGAGCCTCACCATGCCGCACATCGTCCTGCAACTCTCGGGCACCCCCAACGACTCGCTCAGCCGCGACGCCGTACGCGCCGTTTCGCAATTGACCGTCGACACGCTGCACAAGGCGCCGGAAGTCATTGCCGTGACTGTCGATTACATTCCTCACGAGCGCTGGTTCATCGGCGGTGCGCCGCTCTCGGAGCAAGGCAAGAACGCGTTCCATCTCGATATCAGCGTGACGGACGAGACGAATACGAAAGCGGAAAAGGCGCTATTCATTTCACAGGTCTTCGAAGCGCTCGGCGGATTGCTCGGCAACGTTCACCCATGCTCGTACATCCATGTGATCGATGCGCGCGCCGCGGCTTACGGTTACGGCGGACGCACGCAGGAGTACCGGCATCAGCGCGCGTCTTCGCTTTGATCGAAGCATCGTCGCTGCCCAGGAAAACCCGTGCGCCATCGGCAATCCCGACCGATTGCCGATGACGTCGAATCCTTTGCACATGCGAACTTTCGTGGAATGAAACGAAACATTTTCAACATTTTCTTACGACTATTTGCTTAGTCATTGGCCCCTTCGCCTCGTACGATGAAGGCGTACCAAGAACTTCGCTTTCAAGGGGGCGAAAATGAAAAAACTGACTTTGACCATCGCGCTTGTCGCTGCCACGCTCGGCGGCGTTGCTGTTGCACCGGCCCACGCTCAGGTGGGCGTTTCGATCAGCATCGGCGCCCCGCCAGCACCTCGTTATGAGGCGGTGCCGCCGCCGCGTGCAGGCTATGTCTGGGCACCGGGCTTCTGGGACTGGGACGGTCACCGCCATGCGTGGCGTGCCGGTCACTGGGAACGTGCCCGCCCGGGTTATGCCTATCGCGCACCGGCCTGGCATCAGGGACCGCACGGTTGGGAGTTGAACCGTGGCGGATGGGATCATGGCCCGGGCCCGGGTCCGGATCGTCACGACAATCGCGGTCGTGACCGCGATCATGATCACGACCGCTACCACGGTTGATCGCCGCTTCTCGTTGTACTTCTCGTTGTACGTTTGACCGCGAAGCTGTAAAGCCGTAGTTGATGCTGTAAAGCAGTGATGTTGTGACAAAGCGCCGGCGCTTATCAGCGTCGGCGTTTTGCTAAGAAAAATCGGTTGGTTGGGCCCGCGTGCCCGCCCCGTTATCGTTGATACCCGCTCGCTGCTACCCGCAGCCAGGTCCCCGTCGATGCCTGTCCACGCTGTGTTTCTACGCGTCGACGCTTTCGGGACTCATGACGGATCAACGAAAAACGGAGCCCAACAGGCCATGCAAAACCAGAATCGCCAACCACGCGCACGCCTCGCCCTGCCGAAGACCCTCGCCGCAGCACTGCTCGGCGTCGTCGCCCTCGCCCCGCTCGCCGCGCATGCCGACAAGCTCGACGACATCAAGAAGGCCGGCGTGCTGCGCGTCGCCACGTTCGACAGCAACCCGCCGTTCGGCTACGTGGACGCGAAGTCGCACAAGATCGTCGGCCTCGATGTCGATTACGCGAAAGCCCTCGCCGACAAGCTTGGCGTGAAGCTGGAACTGCAACCGACCAACCCGGCCAACCGCATTCCGTTCCTCACCTCGAAGAAGGTCGACCTCGTGCTGGCCAACTTCACGATCACCGACGAGCGTGCCAAGCAGGTCGACTTCAGCATTCCCTACTTCTCCTCGGGTCAGCAATTCCTCGCCAAGAAAGGCACGTTGTCGTCGCCGGACCAACTGAGCGCGTTGCGTATCGGCGCCGACAAGGGCACGACGAACGAGATCACGCTGCGCGAGAAATTCCCGAAGGCGACCATCGTCGCGTTCGACGACACGCCGTTCGCCTTCGCCGCATTGCGCACGGGCACCGTGCAGGCGATCACACAGGACGGGCCGAAGCTCGTCGGTCTGCTCGCCAACGTGCCGGACAAGCAGAACTACGAGATCCCCGCCTTTACGATCTCCAACGACTACATGGGCGTTGGCGTGCCCAAGGGTGAGCCGCGTCTGACCACCTTCGTCAACGACACGCTTCGCGACCTGGAGAAGGACGGCACCGCCGCCAACATCTACGACCGCTGGTTCGGTCCAAAGTCGGCTCAGCCGCTGCCGCGTCTGTTCAAGATCGGCGATAAGGCATAAGTCGTAAGCCGTCACCGTCTGACGCTTGCCCGTCGGCCCCGGCCGGGGCGCATGGGATGAGAGCCCCGTGCGCGCCCGGCCTGTTGCTTTGCTTCATGCACAGCGTCTCGCATCACGTCTTGAATCGCGTCTTGCATGCCCCCATCGGAACTCCCGTCATGATCGACTGGCTCGCCCCGAAGTATCTCGGCTGGCTGCTGACCGGCTTCGGTGTCACGCTCGCGCTGGCTGCCGCCGCGAGCGCCGCCGCGACGTTGCTCGGCTTCGTGCTGGCCGTCGCGCGCAACTCGGATAACCCACTGTTCTCCCGCCCGGCCGCCACGTTCGTTGCGCTCATGCGCAACACGCCGTTGCTGGTACAACTCTTCTTCTGGTATTTCGGTGTGGCTGCCTTGCTGCCACCGGATGCCGTGCAATGGCTGTCGCAGGCGCATGTCTGGCACGTCGTGCTGTTCGATATCCGCTGGCCGACGCTGGAAACCCTCGCAGGCTTCGTCGGCCTGACGATCTACACCACGGCCTTCATCGGCGAAGAGATTCGCGCAGGGCTGCGCGGCGTGCCCGCCGGGCAAACGCATGCCGCCGCCGCCCTCGGCCTCACCCGCTTCGCGATCTTCCGTCACGTGGTCTTGCCGCAAGCGGTGCGCATCGCCCTGCCGCCGCTCTTCGGGCAATACATGAACGTCGTGAAGAATTCCTCGCTGACGATGGCGATCGGGCTCGCTGAACTCTCATACGCGTCACGTCAGGTCGAGACGGAAACCTTCAAGACGTTTCAGGCGTTCGGCATCGCCACGCTGCTCTATATCGGTGTCATCGCGCTGATCGAAGCCGTCAGCATGACTACGACGCATCGCCATGCCGCCGCGCCATCGCGTTGATCACCGCGTGCTACGCCCCTTGATTCGTCTGCGCCTACCGATGCACCACGCGCGCGCTGGCGCCCCCCCATCCGTCATGAACCCGCCATGAATTTCTCCGCCGTAGTCGACAACCTGCCCTACCTGCTCTGGGGCGACTTTCCCGACGGCCCACTCTCGGGTGCGGCACTCACGCTCGTGCTCGCGAGCGTGAGCGCGCTCGCCTCGGGCGTGCTCGGTCTGGCCGGCGGTATCGCACTGGCGATGCTCAGCGGCCCGTCGCGATGGGCGCTCACGTTCGTGATCGGCTTCTTTCGCGCGATCCCGGTGCTGATGTTGATTTTCTGGACGTATTTCCTGCTGCCGATCCTGTTCGGCGTGAATGTCCCCGGCCTTGCCACCGTGGCGTGCGCGCTCGCGCTGATCGGCGGCGCGTATCTCTCGCACACGGTCTACGCCGGGATTCGCGGTGTGGGCATCGCGCAGTGGCAGGCCGGCATGTCGCTCGGTCTCACGCGCGTGCAGACGCTGCGTCACATCGTGTTGCCGCAGGCGCTACGCATCATGACGCCATCGTTCATCAACCAGTGGGTGTCGCTCGTGAAGGACACCTCGCTGGCGTACATCGTCGGTGTGGCCGAACTGTCGTTCGTCGCCACGCAGGTCAACAGCCGGCTGATGGTGTATCCCGCCGAAGTGTTCGCGTTCGTCGCACTGATCTACTTTGTGATGTGCAGCGCGCTCGAATGGCTGTGCACGCGATTGCTGAGCAAGCCACGGCGTGTGCCGCTTGATGAAGACGATGCGCAGAACGCAGCCCCATACGCAATGAAAAAGCCCCGCCGGTTTCGGCAACGCATCGTGTCGATGCTGCTGCCGACCCCGTCGGGGCTCACACGTACCTTCGATCGCTTACGCCGTCTGGCGCATCGCGACCGGCGTCGCGCGCCGGAACACCTCCCGGAGCACGAACGCCGGGTGGACTTCAGTCACGATTGGCCTGGATGACCGTCAGCGCCGTCATGTTGATGATGCGTCGCACGGTCGAGCTCGACGTCAGCACGTTGACCGGTGCGCCCACACCCAGCAGGAACGGACCGACGGCCACGTTGCTGCCTGCGCCCGTCTTGAGCAGGTTGTAGGCGATGTTGCCGGAGTCGACGTTCGGGCACACCAGCAGGTTGGCGGCGCCCTTCAGACGCGAGTGCGGCAGGATGCGGCTGCGCAGGCCTTCGTCCAGCGCGCAATCGCCGTGCATTTCGCCGTCGATTTCCAGATCCGGCGCCTGAGCCGTCACCATCTCCAGCACGCGGCGCATCTTCGTGCCCGACGCGGCGCTGCCCGAGCCGAAGTTCGAACGCGAGAGCAGCGCGACCTTCGGGTTGAGGTTCAGACGCGTCATCTGCTTGGCCGCAGCCAACGTGAATTCGGTGATCTGCTCGGCCGTCGGATCATCGTTGACGTGCGTGTCGACGAGCGCCACGGTGCGCTTGTCGAGCAGCAGAATGTTCATCGCTGCATAGGTGTTCGCGCCCGCTTGCTTGCCGATGACTTCGTCGACAAAGCGCAGGTGATCGTGATACGCCCCCACGGTGCCGCAGATCATGCCGTCGGCATCGCCCAGACGCACCATCATCGCGCCGATCAGCGTGAGACGACGACGCATTTCGACACGCGCCATCTCCTTGGTGATGCCATCACGGCAACGCAGTTCCCAGTAACTGGTCCAGTACTGGTGGAAGCGCTCGTCGTAGTACGGGTTGGTGACTTCGACGTCTTCGCCCAGACGCAGACGCAGACCGAACTTCTCGATGCGTGCGAGCAGCACTTCCGGACGCCCCACGAGAATCGGACGCGCCAGCTTCTCGTCGACGATCACCTGCACCGCGCGCAGCACGCGCTCTTCCTCGCCTTCGGCGAACACGATGCGCGACTTGCCGCCGTCACGCACGAGTTGCTTGGCCGCCGAGAAGATCGGCTTCATGAACGCGCCCGAGTGGTACACGAACTGCTGCAACTGGTCAGCGTAGGCGTCGAAGTCCTCGATCGGACGCGTAGCGACGCCGTCTTCCATGGCAGCACGCGCCACGGCCGGTGCGATACGCACGATCAGACGCGAATCGAACGGCTTCGGAATCAGATATTCCGGCCCGAACGACAGGTCATACGCGCCGTAAGCGTTGGCGACGGAGTCGTTGAGTTCTTCCTGCGCGAGGCCGGCAATCGCGTGCACGGCGGCGATTTCCATGTTGCGCGTGATGGTGGTCGCGCCCACGTCGAGTGCGCCACGGAAGATGTACGGGAAGCACAGAACGTTGTTGACCTGGTTCGGGAAGTCCGAGCGGCCGGTGGCGAGCACCACGTCGTCGCGGGCGGCACGGGCGTCTTCCGGGAAGATTTCCGGCGTCGGGTTGGCGAGCGCCAGAATCAGCGGGCGCGAGGCCATCGTCTTGAGCATTTCAGGCTTGAGCACGCCGCCGGCAGACAGACCGATGAACACGTCGGCGCCTTCGATCACTTCGGCGAGGGTGCGCTTGTCGGTCTTCTGGACGAAACGGGCCTTGTCCGGGTCCATGCCCACGGTGCGGCCTTCGTACACGACACCGTCGATGTCCGTCGCCCAGATGTTTTCGATGGGCAGACCGAGGTCGATCATCAGGTCGAGGCAAGCCAGCGCAGCAGCGCCGGCGCCCGAGGTCACGACCTTCACTTCACGAATGTCCTTGCCGACCACCTTCAGACCATTGATGAACGCAGCGCTCACCGTGATGGCGGTGCCGTGCTGGTCGTCGTGGAAGACGGGGATCTTCATGCGTTCGCGCAGCTTGCGCTCGACGGTGAAGCACTCCGGCGCCTTGATGTCTTCGAGGTTGATGCCGCCGAACGTGGCTTCGAGGCTGGCGATGATGTCGACCAGCTTGTCCGGGTCGCTCTCGGTGATTTCGATGTCGAACACATCGATCCCGGCGAACTTCTTGAAGAGGACGGCCTTGCCTTCCATGACCGGCTTGGACGCGAGCGCACCGATGTTGCCCAGCCCCAGCACGGCGGAGCCGTTGGTGATCACGCCGACGAGGTTGCCACGGCCGGTGTACTTGAACGAGGCCGACGGGTCGGCCGCGATTTCCTGACACGGAATGGCGACACCCGGGGTGTAGGCGAGCGCCAGGTCGCGCTGCGTGACGAGCGGCTTGCTGGCCGTCACGGAGATCTTGCCCGGGGTCGGGAACTGGTGATACTCCAGGGCGGCCTGGTGATCGTTGCTGTTGCTCATGGCAATGTCGTCCTCGTTGGATGTCTCGGCTATCTGACTCTGTCTTGCGCAGCGAACCGTTCTGGAGACGGCTACCGCCCCGGCGCATCAGAGGTGAGGCCATTCTAGGGAGCCGCCAGCGGGGGACGATTCTGAATTACTATGGGGGCATCATATTTTCGTTATAAGCCCGGAGCACCGGGGGTTTCAGAGGATCGAGAACAGATGGTGGCGGTGCCTTTCGATACGGGGGAAGTGGTCCGGCGGCTGACGACCCGGCTCAAGATGCGTCATCTCGTGCTGCTGTTGCAAATTCAGCAGCACGGTTCGCTCACGCGGGTGGCCGAGCATATGGCGACCAGCCAGCCGGCGGTAACCAGCGCCCTGGCCGAGCTGGAAAGCATGCTCGGCGGCCCGCTGTTCGACCGTACGCCGCGCGGCATGACCCCGACGCCGCTGGGCGACGTGGTGCTGGCCCGCGCGCAGGCGATGGTGCACGATCTGGACCATCTCACGCGCGATATCGAAGCCGTGATGGCCGGACACGCCGCGCGCTTGCAGGTCGGCGTGATTCCTTACATTTCCGGCACGATGCTCGCGGCGGCCATCCAGCAGACCCTGGCCCAGATTCCGCAACGCCTGACCGTCACGCTGCACGAGGGCACGAGCGAAGCCCTGATGGCGCAGTTGCGCGATCACACGCTGGACGTCGTGATCGCCCGCGCGGCGGCGTCGGTCGACCCCACGCAAGTGCAGTTCGAAGTGCTGCATCACCAGATGCCACGGGTGGTCGCGAGCCGCCGCCTGGCCGCCCGGCTGGGCCGCAGCGCGCCGGTATGGGCGCAACTGGCCGAACTCGACTGGGTGATGGGTGCACCGAACACACCCCTGCGCGATCAGCTTTCCGACCTGTTCCTGCATGCCGGCGTAGTGCCGCCCGTGCCCGTGGTGGAGAGCTTCTCGTCGCGGCTGACCGGGGAGTTGCTCGCCAGCAGCGAGCGCGCCGTATCCCTGCTGCCCGCCGACATCGCCGAGGAACTGGTGCGTATCGCCGGTGTGGCGATCGTGCCGTGGTCGCTCACGTGGACGCTGCCGCCCGTAGCAATGTTCACCCGCCGCGAAAACCCGCGGGAAACGCACCGTCTCTTCACGCAAGCGTTGCGAACGCAGTATCAGATGGTGGCGGGCGCCCCTTCCGACGCCAAAAAGTGACAGCCAACGGGGCACAAGCCAGTGGCGCAAGAAAGGGACGGAAAGGTCTTTCACCGCCAAAATCGCCGAATTCCATGAAATACGGCCTTTTCCGCTCGTTTCCTGCGCGATTGCCCGCGTGCCGGGCGTCGTAATGTGTCGTCCATGAACGACGCCGTCTCCCCCACATCTCCCGACAACGTGACGTCCGCCGGCAACGCACCGGCCGTGACGCCGTTCGCCCAATCCCCGCGCCAGATCTTTCTCGCGCCCGCCCTGCTGCCAACGCAGGTCGGCCCGGCTGGCCTGCGCTTCGACTTCAACGACGGCGCCCGCGTGGTGATCCCCGACTTCGGTCAGCCGTTGCCGTGGCGTGTGCGCATCAGCGACCTGCGCGACGACAGCACGCTGAACGACGTCTCGCTATCCTCCGGCGTGGTGCGCAGCCCGGCCAAGTACTACGTGCCCTACGGCATCACGATCTGGCTCAACGATGTGGTGGTCTTCGAGCATCGTTTCGACCTTCGGGATCAGGACGTGCTTGTCCAGTTCCCGCTCGCCGCGCTGGGCGATGTGCTGGGTTGGCTACCGTATGCGCTGCGCTTCGCCGAGGTGCATGGATGCCGACTGGCGTGCGTGGTCACACCGGCGGTCGCCGCGCTGTTTCGCGACGCGCATCCGCAGATCGATTTCGTCGAGCAGGAGAAGGTGGAGCGTCGCAAGTACTACGCGACGTACAACGTCGGCCTGTTCTTCGACGACACGACGCTGATCCAGCAGCCGCGCGATTTTCGCGAGACGGGGCTGCATCGGACGGCGGCGCACATTCTCGGCGTGGACGACAGTGAGGCCCCGGCGAAGACGGCGTTACCGGACACGTCGCGTCCGATGGCACAACCGTACGTGTGCATCGCGGTGCAGAGCACGGCACAGTGCAAATACTGGAATCGGCCCGGAGGATGGGATGCGGTGGTCGCGGGTTTGCGCGAGCGCGGCTTGCAGGTGGTGTGCATCGATCAGAAGCCACGCCACGGCAAGAACGACTTCTGGCAGTTGATTCCGGACGGCGCCATCGACGCCACGGGCGATCTGCCGCTGACCGAACGTGCCCGCTGGCTCCAGCATGCCGACGCGTTCGTCGGGTTGTCGAGCGGCCTGTCGTGGCTCGCCTGGACGATGCAGACACCAACGGTCCTCATCTCCGGCTTCACGCTGCCGCACAACGAGTTCGCGACACCCTACCGCGTCATCAATCCGGACGTCTGCACCGGCTGCTGGCACGACCCTGCCATTCGCTACAACCACGACGATTTTCACTTCTGCCCGCGCCACAAGGGCACCGAGCGCGCGTTCGAATGTACTCGGACGATTGCCCCCGAGGCGGTGCTGTCGGCCGTCGACCGGATTCCCGGTCTGGGACAACGGCAAGCCGCTGACGCCTGACGGTCATCGGCAACTCGCCATCCGGAATACAAAACGCCGCCGGTGTCACATCGACACGGCGGCGTTCTGCGACGTTCTGCATTGGCCTTCGCCAGATCCCGTTATGCCACCTTGCGACGATCCCGCACGGCCTGTGCGAGTTCGTCGAGTGTCGCAGCGGTCTGATCCCAGCCGATGCAGGCGTCCGTAATGGACACGCCACGCTGGAGCGGCACACCGGGCTTGAGGTCCTGACGGCCGCCATTGAGATGGCTCTCGATCATCACGCCGACGATGCGCTTTTCACCGCCGGCCAGTTGCTTGCCGATATCGCGCGCCACCGGAATCTGGTTTTCGTGATTCTTGTTCGAGTTCGCATGCGAGCAATCGATCATGACTTCCTCGGGCAACCCGGCCTTCGCGAGCGCCGCACAGCACGCCGCGACCGACGCGGCGTCGAAGTTCGGCCCATGCTTGCCGCCACGCAGAATCACGTGGCACTCCCGGTTACCGCGCGTCTCGAAGATGGCCGCCATGCCCATCTTCGTCATGCCCATGAACGCGTGCGGCGAGCGTGCGGCCACGATGGCGTCCGCCGCGACCTGCACACCGCCGTCGGTCCCGTTCTTGAAGCCCACGGGGCACGACAGCCCCGATGCGAGCTGACGGTGGCTCTGGCTCTCGGTCGTGCGCGCGCCGATGGCGCCCCACGCCACGAGGTCTGCGATGTACTGCGGGCTGAGCAGATCGAGGAATTCGGTGCCGGTCGGCAGGCCGAGCGCGTTGATGTCGAGCAGCAACTGACGCGCCGCGCGCAGTCCCTCGTTGATACGGAAACTGCCGTCCAGACGCGGATCGTTGATGTATCCCTTCCAGCCGACCGTCGTGCGCGGCTTCTCGAAATACACGCGCATGACGATCAGCAGATCGTCGCGCAGCGCTTCGCTCTTGGCCTTGAGCAGGCGGGCGTATTCCATCGCCTGATCGTGATCGTGAATCGAGCACGGGCCGACGACGACCACGAGGCGGTCATCGCGAAACGCGAGCACGTCGGCGATTTCGCGGCGGCTCGTCTCGACCAGCGTCTCGGTCTGCGCCGGTACGGGCAGTTCGTCGAGCAGCAAGGCGGGGGAGATGAGCGGACGCACGGCGCCGATACGAACGTCGTCGATGCGCGTGGTGTCATGGGTGGCATCAGCCACGCCGGTGGTCTGTGCCTGCTTGGGATCGTCGATTTGGCTCAAGACGGGGCTCCAACTTGCGATTCGTGTATGTGGGGGTAATGCGGTGTTGCAGTGTTTCAACCGTCCGATACGGAACTAACGCCAGGACTAGCGCGCGTAATAGCTGAGGAACATGGCGAGCGCAGCTTCGGCCACACGCACCCGTTCGGCTTCGGTCAGCGGCGCTTGTCCCAGTGTGACCTGCGGCCAGAAGGCAAAGCTCTTCACGAGTCCCTGCAACTGATGGGCGACAAAGTCCGCATCGCCCTGCGCCAGACGTCCATCCGCCATCGCGGCGCGGATCCACGCCGTTTCACAGCTTTCCTTCTCTCCCATCCGGCGAACGATACGCTCCGCGCGGTCGGGGGAATGAATTATCTCGGCCATCGCCGTGCGCGCCAAGTCAATGAAGCTCTGATCTGCCAGCAACTGTAGCTTTTGCATCAGCAGGTGACGCAACTGCACGTCCAGCGGCTGATCGGCACGATAGACGACGTCAACGCCCGCCGCACTGCTGTCCCAGAGATGTTCGAGCATCACCGCGAACAACTCCTCCTTGCTCGGGAAGTGGTTGTAGACGGTGCGCTTCGATACGCCTGCTGCCGCCGCAATCCGATCCATGCTCGTGGCCTCGAAGCCGGCGGTGCGGAACTCCTCCACCGCCGCGCCCATGATGGCGTCGCGCTTTCGGTCGGTGAGGCGTTTCGGGGCTTGCGTCATGAGCGGGAGGAATGGGTAGAGGAGACCAGGGACTGGCAAAAACCTGCGAACGCGCAATTTTACACTGATGAGTATACTTTTTCGAAATTTGAATCTACACTCATCAGTGTAATTTTTCCAGAATGACGTCCTGCCCCCCCTTGATCCAGGAATTACCGTGACCGCCGTCTCCAGTTGCCCCCAACGCCGTCTGCCGGCTTACGCCGAATCTCCCCAACACCGCGACGGGCGCTTTCGCAACCCGTCGCCACGGCCCGCTATGGGTTTCCTGGCGGGCCTGAAGCTTTTCTGGACGGTACTGTTCGACAAGCCGCGCGGCACGGTGCCGAACCAGCCGATTCCGGTGCGCGCCATGACCTTCAGCCAACTGGACGCCGCCCCGGATCGCAGCCTGTTCCGGCTCGGCCACTCGACCGTGCTCATGAAGCTGCGCGGTGAGTTCTGGATTACCGATCCGGTCTTCTCGAAGCGCGCCTCGCCGTTCCAGTGGCTCGGCCCGGCCCGCTTTCATGCGCCGCCCATCGGCATCGACGATCTGCCGCCCATCGCCGGCGTCATCCTCTCGCACAACCACTACGACCATCTGGACCGTCACGCCGTCATGGCATTGGCGGACAAGGCGCGTCGCTTCATCACGCCGCTGGGCGTGGGCGACCAACTGATTGCGTGGGGCATCGACGCGAGCAAAGTGGAGCAACTGGACTGGTGGCAGTCGACGACGGTCGAGGGTCTGCATCTGACGGCCACACCGGCGCAGCACTTCTCCGGCCGGGGACTGACCGACAGCGACCGCAGCCTCTGGGCGTCCTGGGTCATTCGTGACGACGACCTGCGCGTGTTCTTCAGCGGCGATACCGGCTACTTCGACGGCTTCAAGACGATTGGCGAGAAGTTCGGTCCGTTCGACATCACGCTCATGGAAACCGGCGCCTACAACGAGCGCTGGGCTTACGTGCACATGCAGCCCGAGGAAACGCTTCAGGCGCACCTCGACCTCAAGGGACGCCACCTCCTGCCGATCCACAACGGCACGTTCGATCTGTCGATGCATGTCTGGCAGGAGCCGTTCGAGCGCATCGCTGCGCTGGCCGCCGCACAGGGCGTGTCGCTGATCACGCCTGAGATGGGCGAGCACGTGGATATGCGCGCCCCGCATAGCGGGTCCGCGTGGTGGCGCATGGTCTGACAAGGCCTGACATGGCCTGAGAGTCGCGCGTCGCTTGCGCGCGTTCTCCCCGGATTCGGGGAGGGCGGGGGTTTGGGCTTTACACTAGGCGGGCATTCATTGCGCCCGTCGGCCCCATCCGATCCTCGATCCTCGATCTTCGATCCCCGATTCCGCTATGCCACCTCCCGCACGTCGTCGCGCCGCCACACCATCCGACAGTGGACTCACGCTATCGCCAGCACTGCTGCGTCGGCTCTTGCGCGCCCGGGATCGGATGGACGCCGCCTCGCACGAGGCGTGGCCCGTCAAGCGGCTGGCGGCTGTCAGCGGTACCTCAGAAGCGCACTTCGCGCGCTCGTTCAAGCAAGCCTTCGGGCTTCCTCCGCATCGCTACCTGCTCACGCGCCGCATCGAGCAGGCCAGCACGCTGCTGCGCGACACCGACTTCAACATCACCGATATCGCCTTCGCCACGGGCTGGGAGAGCGTGGGCACGTTCGGGCGCATCTTTCGCGACATCACCGGGCAGAATCCCGGCGCGTACCGAAAACAGGCACGGGAGAACCCGGCGCCGCTCGATCTCGTCCCCGCCTGCGTTCTGAAGGCGGTGCAGCGACCCGATCTCAACATCGCAGTTTTGGAGAAGCGCCGCCGGCTGACAGACGATACAGTCCATCCATCAACCAAGGAGGCCTTATGAGCGTTATGAGCGGGATGAATCAGGGCGTTGGCGTAGTGGGGCTGTACGTGGACGATCAGGACGAAGCACTGAAGTTCTACGTCGACAAACTCGGGTTTCGCGTGCACACGGACGCGCGCAACGGCACGTATCGGTGGCTGACGGTCCAGCATCCGGACCAGCCGCTCTTTCAGTTGGGCCTGTTCGCGCCGGGCCCGCCGATTCATGACGAGGCAACCGCGCAAACGCTGCGGGCCATGGTCGCCAAAGGCGCCATGCCGCCGCTCGTGCTGTATGTCGACGACTGCCGCGCCACCTACGACAAGCTCAAGGCCCGCGGCGTCGAATTCACGCAAGAACCCGTGGACCGCTACGGCAGTGTCGACGCCGGTTTTCGCGATCCCGCCGGCAATGGCTGGAAGATGATTCAGCCGCCGAAAGCGGCGCAGTAGGCGAACTCCGTTAGCAAAGCGCCGCCCTCCCGTGATATCGGTATGGGCGGCGCAGCCTCTCGTGCCCATCGGCACAAAGGCTTACGCCCGGTTCAACTGGCGCCCCACATCGAACATCGCCCCGAACTCGACTGCGGGCATCGGCACACCGAACAGATACCCCTGCCCTTCGTCGCAGCCAAGCTGGCGCAGATTGTCGCGCTGCTGAGGCGTTTCCACACCTTCCGCGATGGTGCGCAGATCGAAGCTCCGCGTCATGTCCACGAGCGCGCGCACCACCGATGCGTCGCGCTCCGATTCCATCATGCCCTGCACGAACGAACGGTCGATCTTGATGCGGTTGAGCGGGTAGCGGCGCAGCATGCTGATCGACGCATAGCCCGTGCCGAAGTCGTCGAAGGCAATGCTCACGCCGTGCTCGTGCAGACGTTGCAGCGCGTCGAGCACGACATCGTCATCGAGCACGATGCTCTCGGTGACTTCCAGCTCCAGTGCCTGTGGCGGCAAACCGTGCCGCGCCAGTACCGACTTCACCTCGTCGACGATGCTCCCGATGCGAAATTGCAGACCGAACAGATTCACGCCGATACGGAAGTCGGGCGCGCCGTTGCGACGCCAGTACGCGGCCTGCGCGCACGCTTCGTCGAGCACCCATGCCCCGACGGACGCCGCCAGCGGCCCACGCTCCAACGCGGGGAGGAATGCCGCCGGCGAGAGCAGGCCGCGCTGCGGATGCCGCCACCGGATCAGTGCCTCCGCCCCCGTGAGCGAACCGTCGGCAAAATCCACCTGCGGCTGATAGAACAGCACGAACTCGCCGTCGTTGACCGCGCGATGCAACTCGATGTTGTACACACGTCGTGCGGTCGCTTCCACACGCAATGCGTCGATGAAGACGAATGTCTGCCCGGCACCGTGCTGCTTCGCCCGGGAAAGCGCGAGATCGGCGTTGCTGATCAGACTCAGCGCCTCCTCCGTCTGATGATGCGCCACGGCAATGCCGCAGCACGCGCTCACCCGCACATCGAATCCCCCGACCACCATCGGCTCCGCGATGGCCGCAAGTGCGGCATCCGCCCGGCGACGCGCTTCCACAGCGTCCGTGACACCCCACAGCAACAAGGCGAACTCGTCGGCGCCGATGCGCGCCACCGTGTCGACCGTGCGTACGAGGCGGGTCAGGCGCCGCGACACCTCGCACAGCATGCCGTCGCCCACGGCGTGCCCGAGCGTATCGTTGATGTCCTTGAAGCCGTCGAGATCGAAGATGGCGACGGCCGCGCCGTTGAGACACACCGACGCCACCTCGGCATCGCGATAGAAACTCGCACGATTCGCGATGCCGGTCAGCACATCGGTGCTCGCCAGACGCCTCAGCATCTCGCCACCGTCGCGCAAGGTGCTCAGGTCGTGCACGTGGGCATTGAAGGTCTGCGAGTCGTTCTCCTTCCAGCAGAACAGCGACAGACTCATCGGAAACTCGCGGCCATCACGACGCTGGCCGTGCACTTCGGCCGGCATCGTCATGCCGTCGACCGATCCGGCACTGACGGCCTGCGTGATCTGATCGCGCAGCGCGGCGCGGCTGCGTACGGCCAGCAGCGTCTCGACGGAGCGTCCCGGGCCGTCGGCGACGTCGTGACCGAACAGTGCCGCCGCAGCATGATTCCAGTCGAGAATTTCGCCGTAGGCGTCGAACCGGATCATCGCCGTCGGCGAGTGCCGCTCCGGCTCCGCGAACGTGTGGCGCTCACGCTCGATGAACAGTTCCACACGCCGCAATTCGAGCCGGTCGGACGCCATGCGTCCCAACTCGCGCAAGCGCTCGCGATCGACCTCGGTGAATGTGTGATTCGGTTCGCTATCGATGACGCACAGCGCGCCGAGCGCATGACCGTCCACCGATTTGAGCGGCACGCCCGCGTAGAAGCGCACCTGCGCGTTGCCAGTGACCAGCGGGTTGTCGTGAAAGCGATCGTCGAGCGTGGCATCGGGCACGACCATGACGCCTTCGCCATTGATTGCATGCGCGCAGAACGAGGCGTCGCGACTCATGTCGACGTCCTTGTCCGTGCTTGAAAAGCCGGTGGCGGCCGCAAAGAAGACGTGATCGTTGCCGACCATGTTCACGGCGGCGACCGGCACACCGAACATGTGCGCGGCAATATGCACGACCGCGTCGAGACTCGGCAGCGGACGTTCGCTGCCCAGGCCGTAATCCGCCAGTGCAGCCAGCCTTTCCTTTTCCGTCGGCAATACAGCGGGACACTTCATCGTCGGTCTCCTCGCCCATGAAAAACAGCTTGATGGACAACGTCGGATGCCTGATGTGCGGTGCGTGGAAAGCCTGGCTGTCCGCACCGTTTGAACCGGGTCCTCATGCGAGCCGCACACGCCATACTTCGCCCCGTAGCGCGTGCCTGCTTGCCAGACTCCGGATATTCGACGTCCGATTTAGCGGATTATAAAGGCAACACCGTAAAAGATGCCTCCGGTTTGTTCGTTATACAAAACATGCCGAAAGCCCGGAATTCGAGTGCGGTTTTTAATTTTTTCGTACGACTCGCCAATGACGACAAGCCCGTACGGCAGGCGCATCCGGCACGCACGGTGCGCGCCACCATCGATTGATACGATTGTTTGGAATTACACATTGACTGATGCGATTGCATGCAATCGCTTTAATCATCAGTTCACCATCAACGCACTACCCATTCAAACCGATTCATGTCAGCGGGGAATCGCCGTGCCGTCGCGATTTAATTCCCGCATCAGATATTGCTCCATGAAATCGACGAAAAGCCGCACCTTCGCCGACAGATTGAGACGCTCGGGATAGATCGCATAAACATCCGCCGCAGGCAGCGCCCAGTCGGCAAGCAACTGCGTCAGCGCCTTCGATGCCAGCGCGGATTGCACGTCCCACTCCGATCTCACCAGCACGCCATGCCCATCGAGCGCCCAACGCAGGGTCGCCTCGCCGTCGTTGCTGCTCATGGCGCCGTGCACCTTCACCAGTTCGTGACGGCGGCCCTTGGTGAAATGCCACGTGCCGTAAGCGGTGTCGTTCTCCCGCAGCACGATGCACAGGTGATTGCGCAAGTCGTCGGGCACCTTCGGCACGCCGTGACGCGCCAGATATTTCGGCGACGCACACACCAGACGCCGGTTGGCAGCGATGCGACGCCCCACCACCCGCTGATCCGGCAACTCGCCGAACCGAATCCCGACGTCGAACGCGAATTCGGCCAGATTCATCGGGCGATCCGTCAGGTCCAGTTGCACTTCGACTTCCGGATACTGTTCACGAAACTCGGATAGCGCCGGTACGACGTGGCGGCGCCCGAAGCCGAACGTGGCGTTCACCTTGAGCAGCCCGCGCGGCAGATCCCGGCTGCTCGACACCATGCGCTCCAGCTCCTGCACCTGCTCGATGATCTTCGAGCCGGTGCCCAGATACAGCTCGCCCTCGTGGGTCATTGCGAGGCGGCGGGTGGTGCGGTTGAGTAGCTTCACCCCCAGACGCCGCTCCAGTTGACTCAGTCGCGCACTGATCGCCGGCGGCGTCACGCCGAGATCGCGGGCCAACGCCGACAGACTCCCCAGCGTGACCAGCCTTGCGAAGAATTCCAGATCGGCGATGGCATCCATTGTTAAATTCAACTTAAAAATAGGTTAAGCGAATATGCATTTTGCGATTCTATGAACGAATTAGACTGCACGCAAGGTTGCGACACATGACGAAATCGACGACCGCCCCCTTCGTGGAGTCACCCCATGGGACAAACGCTTTACCAGAAAATCGTACGAGGCCACACGGTCTTCGAGGTCGATGCGCAACACGTCGCGCTGTATGCCGATCTGCACATCATGAACGAGTACACGAGCCCGCAGGCGTTCGCCGGGCTCGCGGAAAAGGGCCTGCCGGTACGTTGCCCCGAGAAGCAGATGGGCGTGGTGGATCACGTGATTCCCACGCATCCGGTACCGGTCGGTCAGCGCACCATCGTGATCGACGCCGCCGCGCATCAGGCCGCCAACTTCACGCGTAACTGCCAGAAGCACGGTATTCATCTGTTCGACGTCACGGACCCCGAGCAGGGTATCGAACACGTGGTCGCCCCCGAGCTGGGTCTGATCCGCCCGGGCATGGTCGTGCTGTGCGGCGACAGCCATACGACGACGTACGGTGCGCTCGGCGCACTGGGATTCGGGATCGGCACGTCCGAAGTCGAACACGTGCTGGCCACGCAGACGCTCATCTACCGTGTCGCGCGCGACATGCGCATTCATGTCGACGGCACGCTCGCCCGTGGCACCACGTCGAAAGATCTCGTGCTCTACATCATTGCCCGCATCGGCGCGCAAGGCGCACGCGGCTTCGTCGTCGAGTACACCGGCCCGGCCATCGAAGCGCTGTCGGCCGAAGCGCGCATGACGTTGTGCAACATGACCGTCGAAGCCGGTGCGCGCGGCGCGCTCATCGCCCCCGACGCCACCACGCTGCAATACGTCGGCGCCCACATCAAGGATCTGTCGGGCGAAGCGCTCGACGACGCGAAAGCCCGCTGGCTCTCGCTGCGCTCCGATGACGACGCCGAGTTCGACGTCACGCATCGCTTCGACGCGAGCGACGTCGGCCCCTTCGTGACGTGGGGCACCAGCCCCGATCAGGCGATTGCGATCAACCACCGGATTCCGGCGCTGTCGGCGGATGAGACCGAGCGGCACAACGCGTCGAAGGCGCTGAACTATATGGGCCTCGACGCCGGTCAGTCGCTCGACGGTCTGCCCATCGATCACGTCTTCATCGGCTCGTGCACCAACGCGCGGATCGAAGACCTGCGTGCCATCGCCGACATCGTACGTGGTCACAAGGTTGCACCGAGCGTGCGCGCCATGGTCGTGCCCGGCTCGGGCCGCGTGCGCGATCAGGCCGAGCGCGAGGGCATTGCGGCCGCGCTCATCGACGCGGGCTTCGAATGGCGTCAGCCGGGGTGCTCGATGTGCCTCGCGATGAACGACGACATTCTCAAGCCCGGCGAGCGTTGCGCGTCGACCACCAACCGCAATTTCGAAGGCCGTCAGGGACGCGGCGCACGCACGCATCTGATGAGCCCGGCGATGGCCGCTGCTGCGGCGCTGGCAGGTCGCATCGTGGACATTCGCAAGGAGATCGCTCATGACTAAGCACACGACCGTTGCCGGTATCGCCGCGCCGCTGCCGCTCAACAATCTCGACACCGATCAGATCATGCCCAAGCAGTTCCTGCTCGGCATCGACAAGTCGGGCCTCGCGCGCGGCGTGCTCTACGACCTGCGCACCAACGCCGACGGCTCGCCCAATGAGGCATTCGTGCTCAATCGCCCCGCCTATCGCGACGCGTGCATTCTCGTCGGCGGCGCGAACTTCGGTTGCGGTTCGAGCCGCGAGCACGCTGTCTGGGGGTTGCAGCAGGCTGGCATCCAGGCCGTGATCGCGCCGAGCTTCGGCGAGATTTTCTACTTCAATGCGCTCAACAACCGTCTGTTGCTGATCGTGCTCGACCCGCTCGTGGTCGCACAGATTTCCGAGATGGTCGGCGATCCGGCGCGCAGCCAATTGACGATCGACGTCGAACGTCAATGCGTGACGACGGCCAACGGCATGACGTTCAGCTTCGAGTTGCCACCGCGTCAAAAGCACATGTTCATGGAAGGCCTCGACATGATCGGCATGACGTTGCGCGACAGCGACGCCATCTCCGCGTTCGAAGCGCGTCATCGCGAAGCCGCGCCCTGGATGCAGATCGATCTGCCGCGACAACAACGTCAGGCCTGACGCCACACGAAGCCTCGGGAAAACGACAACCTAAAAAACCGAACCACCCGGCACGACCGAGAAGAGGCGCATCCAGCGCCCCGGTCTGGCTGAAAAGCAAACCCTCAGGACTTTCAGGAGACACCCCATGGAAAGCCAGACCGCTCAGGCGAGCGCGACGTCGCTCGCCGATGCATCACAGTCATCGCCCGCATCCCGCTGGACGAAATTCACCGTCGGCGGCGCCCCGCTGCCGATGTTCGCTGCGATTGTCGTCATCACCGGGCTTGCCGCCGTCACAGGCCGCCTGCCCGCCGACATGATCGGCGGCTTCGCGGTGCTGATGATCGCCGGCATGCTGCTCGGTGAAATCGGCGGCGCGATTCCCGTGTTCAAGCACATCGGCGGCCCGGCCATCCTGTGCCTGTTCGTGCCCGCCGCGCTACTCGGCAATGGCCTGATGGACGACGCGATCCTCAAGGCGATCACCGTCACCATGAAGACGGCGAACCTGCAATACCTCTACATCGCCTGTCTGGTGGCGGGCAGTATGCTCGGCATGAACCGGAAGATCCTGATTCAGGGCTTTCTGAAGATGTTCGTGCCCCTGCTGATCGGCACGCTCGCGGCGATTGCCGCCGGATGTCTGGCCGGGCTGCTCTTCGGCTTCAGCCCGCGTCACACGTTCTTCTTCATCGTGATGCCGATTCTCGGTGGCGGTATCGGCGAAGGCATTCTGCCGCTGTCGATCGGCTATTCGGAGATCACGGGCGAAGCGCAAGGTCACCTGATCGCAACGATGGTGCCCGCCGCGCTCATCGGCAACGTCGTCGCGATTCTGTCGGCGGGGCTGCTCAAGCGCTTCGGCGAGAAGCGTCCGCATTACAACGGCAACGGCATGCTCGTGCGCAGCGGAGAAGACCGCGCGCTGCTGGAGGGACAGCACGTCGAACCGGCGCTCGACCTGCGCCTGATGGGACACGGTCTGCTGCTCGCCTGCACGCTGTTCATCCTCGGCGCATTGCTCGCGCCGATCACCGGCATTCCCGGGCCGGTGCTGATGATCGTGGCGGCAGCGGTCATGAAGGTGGCGCGCGTGATTCCGGCGAGCATGGAAACCGGCGCGTATCAGATGTACAAGTTCATGTCGACGAACCTGACGTTCGCGATCCTCGTGGGTCTCGGCACGCTGTTCGTCTCATGGGACAAGCTCGTCGGCGCGTTCTCCACCGCCTACTTCGTGATTTGCGCGTCGACGGTGATCGCCATGGTCGTCTCGGGCTTCTTCGTCGGCATGTGGCTGAAGATGTTCCCGGTCGAGTCGGCCATCGTCACGGCCTGCCACAGCGGGCTCGGCGGCACGGGCGACGTGGCGATCCTGTCGTCGTCGAATCGTATGGGGCTGATGCCGTTCGCGCAGATTTCGACGCGCATCGGCGGCGCCGGTATGGTCGTCATCGCCACGCTGCTCATGAAGTTCTGGCATTGACGTACGGCTGCCGAAGCGGGGGCTTGCCGGGGGGCGGCACCCGCTTCGGCGGTGGCGGCAGTGATGGCGGTCGTTGGGGGACGGGCCGCGCTGCGATGTCAGTCGGGTCGCCGCCGGAACGCCCACCAGCCAGCCGCCGCAGTGCCTGTCGCCACGATGGCGACCAGCACCCAGAAGCCATGCGGATGATCGGCGAGCGGAATGCCGCCGACGTTCATCCCAAAAAAGCCGGCCACGATGTTGATCGGCAGCGCGAGCACGGTCACGACGGTCAGCGTATAAATCGTGCGTTCCGTGCGCTCGCTGACCATCGCCGCAATTTCTTCCTGAAGCAACTTGATCCGTTCGAGCAACGCCGACAGGTCGTTGAGCACGACGGCAAACTCTTCCGTCGCCTGACGGAATTCCTGCACGTCGTCTGCATGTCCCCACGCCGGCGGGCGACTCAACAGACGGAAGAGCGCCGCCGGCTCCGGCGCCAGCAGACGCTGCAAGCGCACCAGCACCCGTCGTAGCGAGCCGAGATCGGCCCGATTGCTCTCGATGCGCTGCTGCAACAGCCGGTCTTCGACGATATCCACGCGGCGGCTCGTCTCGCGCACGATGCGCTCCAGCACATCCGCCTGATCGCGCAGCAGATGCACGAGCAGCGCGAGGGGCGTGCGAAAGGCGTCGCCCCGTTTCACGGACGCCCGCAGCTTGTCGATGGAGCGCAGCGGCTTCACGCGCCCCGTCACCAGCAGACGCGCATTGGCCGCAACACGCAGCGTCGATATCTCCGATTGCGCAATATCGAAGGCAAAGATCACATCGTTGATGACGGCAAGCAGCCAATCGTCGGAATGTTCGATGCGCGTGGAGCGCGACCCTTCCGCCAGGTTCTCGTAGAACTCGTCGGGCAGGTTCATTTGCAGGCGCAGCCACTTCTCGCAAGCCGCGTGAGCAAAGTTGAAGTGCAACCAGAGAAAGCCTTCGGCCCGTTCGCCTTGCATCAGCCACGCCAGCGCCTCGCCGGAATCGACCGGTTGGGGAGGCGCACCGTCGGTAAAGCGATAGCCGTAGATCAGGCCAGCCTGATCGCAGCCGTAGGTGTTGTGAACTAAGTCGGCGAACATGCGCGCTGTCTGGGCGAACGTGGGCGGGGACAACCGGGCGATGGCGTGGCGATCACGCGATCCGCGCGGTATGACGGCGGGACTTGCCATCATGACAATGTCATATTTCATTTTTGTGACATGACGAGCCCCCCGCCATCCGCTAACCGCACCGCCGGGACGCCTGCCTGCCGGGCACTGATGGGAACTCTGCCGGACGGTGATTCGTCAACGCCATGCGGGTGTCATAAAATCGTCGCATACTCGGATTCACTACCGGACGCCGTGTCAGCGCGTCCGTCGTCACCCCCGCAGTACGGGTGCCTTTTGTGCTTTTTGGCCGCAAGAGATCGTCGCCATGACCAAATTCGATTCCGACGCCAACCACGACGCCATGCTCACGCGTCGTCTCCAGGATGACCTGATCGACAGCTATGACGAAGAGATCGAGATGGAAATCGACGACCTTCGTCTGCCCGGTCTGAACGATCTGAGCGCCGAAGCGCGCGATGACCGTCTGCACTACTTCCGCGAGCTGTTCCGTCTGCAAGGCGAGCTAGTGAAGTTGCAGGACTGGGTGATCCGCAGCCGTCACCGTCTCGTGGTGATCTTCGAAGGCCGCGACGCCGCAGGCAAGGGCGGCGCGATCAAGCGCATCACGCAGCGACTCAATCCCCGTGTCTGCCGGGTAGCCGCCCTGCCCGCGCCGAACGATCGCGAGCGCACGCAGTGGTATTTCCAGCGCTATGTGCAGCACCTGCCCGCCGCCGGCGAGATCGTGCTGTTCGACCGTAGCTGGTACAACCGCGCAGGGGTCGAGCACGTGATGGGCTTCTGTACGGAAAACGAGTACGAGGAGTTCTTCCGTTCAGTGCCGGACTTCGAGAAGATGCTGGTGCGCAGCGGCATCCAGATCGTGAAGTACTGGTTCTCGATTTCGGATGAGGAGCAGGAAGCGCGCTTTCTCGCGCGCATTCAGGACCCGCTCAAGCAGTGGAAGCTCAGCCCGATGGATCTGGAGAGCCGCACGCGCTGGGAGAAGTACACCGTCGCCAAGGAAGTGATGCTGGAGCGCACGCACATTCCGGAAGCGCCGTGGTGGGTGGTGCAGGCCGACGACAAGAAGCGCGCGCGTCTGAACTGCATCCATCACCTGCTCCAGCAAGTGCCTTATCACGACGTGGAGCGCTCACAGGTCGTGCTGCCCGAGCGCGCACGCAGCGAAAGCTACATCCGTCACCCGGTGCCGTCCGAGATCATCGTGCCGGAGATTTACTGAGCGACGCTGTCTTGCGTGGCGCCGATCGGCAAGGTCAGCGTCACGCGTAGCCCGTCACCCGGTGATCGGCCCAGACGCACCGCGCCACCCAGACCTTCCACCAGACGCACGACCAGCGACAGGCCGAGGCCGCAGTGCCCTTCGCCGCCGCGCGACGCGTCGAGCCGCACGAACGGCCGCATCGCCAGCGCCACCTGATCGTCCGGAATCCCCTTCCCGCAGTCGCTCACTTCGATGTATCCGGTCGCGCCCTCGCGCCACGTGGCCAGACGCACCGTCGGCTCGCCGTGTTCGAGCGCATTGTCGACAAGGTTGGACATCACGCGATCGAGCAGCGTGCGCGGCAGCAGAAAGTCCGGCCCCGCACGCAGACTGCTGACGAATAGCGAGGCGTCATCCGTTGGCCCACGTGCGGTTGGGGAGCTGTCGGGGGTTTCCTCGTCCGCCGGAAATTGCTCGCGCAGGAATTCGTCGACGCTCACCAGCGGGCTGGTGTCGGCCTCGTCGCGTGCGTAGGCGAGGAACTGCTGAACGATGTGATCGATGGAGGCGATATCGCGCACGAAGCCGTCGCGCGAGCCTTCGCTGTCGATCAGATCGGCGCGCAGACGCAAACGCGTGAGCGGTGACTTCAGGTCGTGGGCAATGCCCGCGAGCATGATGGCCTGGTTGTCTTCGGCTTCGGCCAGACGCTTGGCCATGTCGTTGAACGCGTGCGTCAGATCACGCAATTCGTGCGGCCCCTGCTCGGGCAATAGTGCGGGGCGGCGTCCACGCGCGATCACACGCGCCGCGTGCGCCAGCCGGGCGATGGGCCGCTGCATCTGCCACGCAACGAGCAATGCGAGCAGGACAGCACCGATCAGAATGCCAAGCGTCTCGCGAATGAACGGCGGCATCGGCGGCAGATCGAGGCCGATGACGATCCACTCCGTATGCTGCGGCAGCAACACCCAGATGTTGCCGCGCTTGCGGTCGTTGACGATATGCAGTTGCGTGCCCGTCGGCAGGCGCGAGAGCAGTTCCTGACGCAACCGGATACTGCGTTCGTCGTCAGACTCGCCGCTAAACGTCGGGGTCTGCGCCACCGGTACGCGACGCAGCGCATGGGGCGGCGCGAGGCTGCCGGGATCGACAGCGCGCTGATCCACGCTCTGAATGGCGACCAGCAGGCCGCGGGCGAAGCCGTCGACCTGCTGTCGCGGGCGCTGGTAGAACACCAGCGCGCTCCACACGAGATGCATCACCAGCAAGACGGCGATGCCCAGACAAGCCATGCGGCGAAACAGGGAGTCTCGCAGCAACCAACGTAACGTCACGCAACCGACTCCCGCCAGCCGCGCACTGTACGCTTGCCTGCCGACGCCGACGCCGTCGTGGCGAGCGACAGGCCGTCGTCGCCTTCGCCGCTCAGGTTACCCACGTCGCCCATGCCGCGGTCCCTCGCATCGGACGTCGCACCTTCGGACAGCTCGCCGCCCGGCACGAAGACGTAACCCTTGCCACGAATGGTCTGGATGTAGCGCGGCTCGGACGGATCGACCTCGATGAGACGGCGCAGACGCCACACCGGCACGTCGAGGCTGCGGTCGCGAAACGCGATGCCGTCGCCGTAGAGCATGGCGTGCAGCTTCACACGCGGCAGCACTTGCATCGGATGTTGCGTGAACGCCTTGAGCATCGCGAACTCGGTGTCGCGCAGCGGCAGACGTTCGCCCGCGCGCTGAAGCGTGCGCAGCGAGTAATCGAGCTCGAACGGCCCGAAGCGGTACGGCGCACGCGCGTCGGGGGCGCTGGCCGCCACCGGGCCGCGACGGCGCAGCACGGCGTGAATGCGGGCGAGCAACTCGCGCGGGTCGAACGGCTTGGCGAGGTAATCGTCGGCGCCCAGTTCGAGGCCGAGCGCACGGTCGAGCGGCCCCCCGCGTGCGGACAGCATGATGACGGGAATGTCTTCGCCGGCGGCACGCAGGTCCTGCAAGGCGCGCAGCCCGTCGCGCTCCGGCATCATGATGTCGAGCAGGATGACCGACGGCCGTTCCAGTTCGAGTCGACGCAGCAGCGACGCGCCGTTGTGAAGCACCGAGACCTGCATGCCATTGGCGTGCAGCAATTCGCGCAATAGGTCGCGCACGACAGGATCGTCGTCGACCAGAAGAACATGCAGACTCATGAAAATTTCTCGGTAATTTAAATTCCGCGCGGCGTGGTCGCGCTTTGCGACAACTTCACAGCATCGTCCTGCGTCACAGACGGCGTCTCCGGGGTGCTGGAGAGCGCCCGCAGCGCGTTCGAATAGCGGTCCGCGCCCGATTGCGCGCGATGCGTGCCAATCGTCGACGCCGAACCCTGCCCCGGCAAACGCCAGGCCCGATGCACCGCCGTGTCGGGTGAACCAATGGTGATGGCCATGCTTTGTGCTCCCTCTGTGACGAGATACACCGCAGTTTGCGCGCCCGTCCAGTGCACCGTTGACCGAAGCATCCAACAGAATGGCGCCTAATCCTTATTTCAGAAAGGATTCGTAAGGCGCACTGAGACGTTTCGTCGTCATCACCATTGAGAAATATGCCGAAAAATACAAATTTCGTCGACGTTGGACGACATAAGGCGAAATTATAGCCAATTTGTCACATACCCCTCGCCTTACCGTACCGCCCGCGTCATGCCGGACGGTGCTCAGCGCGAAGGATCACCCTCGCAATCTTCACACTGTGCAGCCGGCGCACCCCGACATGGCCGACGGCACCGCACACGGGCCATCGCAGCCCCCGCATCGCCGAGCGCCTTATCCGGTGCGGGTCCGAGCGGCTATCGAACCGTCCACGGGGACTAACGCGACCGCCGCACGTCGCGATTTCGACCCGGATCGCGCTCTCCACATTTCGCCGTGGGCGTCGATTCGCTGGTTCGCGCTGGGTCGATTCCCAAGGTCTCGCGCCGGTCATCTCTGTTCACAAAGTCCCAACAACTGAAAACAGTTTGTCAGGCGCCCTTTGATTAGGATCGCCACAGGTCCGCATCCCGGTTGGTTTGCGGCAGTCATTGGCCTATCTCCCGATCGATGAAGCTTTTCCCGCGGCTTGTTGCCTTGCTCATTACCTTGCCCATTACCTCGTTGGCCCGCTTACGAAAGTCGCGTCGCCGTATGAGCGTTGCGGTCGCGATCGTCGTGGCCTGTGGTCTGGCGCTCTGGCTCTGGCCGCATCCGAAGCCGCCGGCCTATCTCTTCGCTACCGTCCGGCACAGCGATCTCGAAGATGCAGTGCTCGCCACCGGGGTGCTCCAGCCCATCAAGCAGGTCGAAGTCGGCTCGCAGGCCAACGGGCAGCTTCGCTCGCTCAAGGTCGTGCTCGGCGATACCGTCACCAGGGGACAACTGCTCGCGGAAATCGATCCGACCTCCAGCGAAAACGACCTGCGCGAAGCCAGCGCCGGACTGACGACGCTCGCGGCCGACCGGCGCGCGAAGGCCATTCGTCACGCGCAGGCCGATCGCGAACTCGCACGCCAACGTCAGTTGGCACGCGACGAGGCGACCTCGCCACGCGATCTTGAAAAGGCGCGCACCGAAGCCGAAGCGCTCACCGCCGAACTCGCGTCGCTCGATTCGCAGATCAGCCAGCAAAAGGTCAAGGTCGACAAGGCGCGCACGAATCTTTCCTATACGCGTATCACCGCTCCCATCAACGGCACCGTGACCGCCATCACCACGCAGGAAGGCCAGACGGTGACGGCGATCTATCAGATTCCGACGATCCTGAAGGTCGCCGACCTGTCGATGATGACGGTGCGCGCGCAGGTCTCGGAAGCCGACGTGGTGCGCATTCGCGCCGGACAGCCGGTGTACTTCACGATCCTCGGCGCCCCCGACAAGCGCTACGAGGGCAAGCTGCGCGTGATTCAGCCGTCGCCGGAAAAGATCAACAACGCGATCTTCTTCAATGCGCTTTTCGATGTGCCGAATCCGAGCGGCGTGCTGCGTCCCGACATGACGGCGCAGGTGTCGATCGTCAGCGCACGGATCGCAAGTGCGCTGACGTTTCCGTCGGTCGCGCTCGGCGAGAAACGTGCCGATGGCCGTTATCGTGTTCGCGTGCTCGACGCGCAGGGCAACGCTCACGCGCGCTGGGTCAAGGTCGGGCTCGACAACCGTCTCACCGCGCAAGCGCTCGACGGTCTGTCGGCGGGCGATCGTGTCGTGACCGCCGATCCAACCGACGCGCCTGCGACCGGCAGCAACGACTCGGGGACATTGCTGTGACGCACACCGAGGCTCCCCTCCTGTGTCTTACCGGCATCTCGCGCACGTTCGGCGAGGGCGTGGGGGCCGTGAGCGTGCTGCGCGACGTCGACCTCGTCATCCGACGCGGCGAAATGGTCGCGATCATGGGGCCGTCCGGTTCCGGTAAGTCGACGCTGATGAACGTACTCGGCTGCCTCGACCGTGCCAGCGCCGGACGTTACGAGATCGATGGGCGGGACGTCGCCTCGCTGTCCGATGACGAACTTGCGCAACTGCGACGCGAGTATTTCGGTTTCATCTTCCAGCGCTATCACCTGATGGGGCATCTCACGGCGCAGGGCAATGTGGAAGTGCCTGCCGTGTACGCCGGGACTTCCCGCGCGCAGCGTGCGTCGCGCTCTGCGGCCCTGCTCGACCGTCTCGGACTCGTCAGGCACCACGCGCATCGTCCGGCGCAGATGTCAGGCGGACAACAGCAACGCGTGAGCATCGCCCGCGCGCTGATGAATGGCGGCGACATCATCCTTGCGGACGAACCGACCGGCGCACTCGATAGCCACAGCGGGCTGGAAGTCATGCACATCCTGCGCGAACTTCACGCGCGCGGGCACACGATCATTCTCGTGACGCACGATCCCGGTGTCGCGGCGTGGGCGCAACGCGTCATCGAGATCGCCGACGGACGCATTCAGCGCGATCGCATCAACGACACGCCGCAGGCATCGCACGCGTCACCGGCATCAACGGCATCGATGGCATCAACGGCGGGCCATCTGTCTGACGATCCGGAACGCACTACGTCACGAGAGGCCTCGTCGGCGCTGTCGGTCTCATCGCCCGCGATAGCGTCGTTGCGTGCCGGCCGTCGTCACACGCTCACGCGCTGGCTGCAAGGCTGGCCCACGTTCGCGGAGAGTCTGTCGATGGCGTGGCACGCGCTCGCGTCGCATCGGCTTCGCACCGGGCTGACGATGCTCGGCATCATCATCGGCATCACGTCGGTCGTCTCGCTCTCGGCCATCGGCGAGGGCACCAAACGGCGCGTACTCGACGACATCGGCAACATCGCCCCCAACACGATCACCGTGCTGCGCGGCAAGGACTTCAACGACGATAAGGCCGCCGAGATTCGCACGCTGCTGCCGCGCGACGCCTCGCTGCTCGCGGCGCAGCCCTACACCGACAGCGTGTCGCCGCAGGTCGGTCCGCGCACGGCCCGCATGCGTTTCGGACGTCTCGACACCGACGCACAGGTTCACGGCGAAGGCGCCGACTTCCTGCGGGCCAACGGATTGAAGCTCGCCCGTGGACGCAGCTTCGACGCCACCGAAGTCGAGCGTCAGGCGCAAGTCGCACTGCTCGGCGAAAACACCCTCAAGAAGCTGATGCCGAACGGCGGCGACCCCGTCGGTCAAATCGTGCTCGCCGGGTCGCTGCCGCTACGCGTCATCGGTGTGGTGAAAGATCGTTCGTCGATGTTCGTGAGCCGCTCGCTCAACGTCTATGTGCCCTGGACGACGGTCGCGAGCCGACTGGCCGGACAGCAGCATCTGGAGTCGATCACGGTGCGCATTCTCGACGGACATCCGCCTGCGGCGGCCGAAGCCGGCATCGTTCGCGTGCTCACGCGGGCGCACGGCCAGAAGGACTTCTTCACGTTCAACATGGACACGATCGTGAAGTCGATCTCGCGCACGAGCCAGATGCTCACGCTGCTGCTTTCGTTCGTCGCGCTGATTTCGCTCGTTGTCGGCGGTATCGGCGTGATGAACATCATGCTGGTCTCGGTGACGGAGCGCACGCGCGAGATCGGCATCCGACGCGCCATCGGCGCACGACGTCAGGACATTCTCCGGCAGTTCCTCATCGAGGCGGTGCTGGTCTGCCTGATGGGCGGCGCGGTCGGCGTCGCGCTGTCGTATGCGATCGGCTGGCTGGTGTCGACGTTCGTGCCGCAGGTCGCCGTGGTGTTCTCCGCGAATACGTTCGCCGCAGCGCTCTCCTGCGCGTGCGCCATCGGCATGCTCAGTGGCTGGCTGCCCGCACGCAGCGCGGCCCGCCTCGATCCGGTCGATGCCCTCGCCCGTGAATGATTGCCCCCCGCCGTCCCGCGGCGCCCCCCCTCAGGCTCGGGATGGCTTTTACACCCCGCGCGCGATTCGGTGTCGCGCGCGGGGGTCTTTTTGTCCAATTCACGCGCATGCGCACCGGTAGCCTGGCGTGCGCCGATTCGATACACGATGTCATACCTCCGATGATTCGTCTCCCACGACCTTTCCGTCCGATCCCACCATGGCTTCCCTTGTCGCCGCGCGTACGCATTGCCCCCTTCGCCGTGTCTGTCGTCGTCGCCCTCATCACCTCGGGATGCGCGCTCACGCGCACGGACTATGAGCGCCCGGCGCTGCCGGTCCCGCCCCACTTCGGTACGCCCATCGACGGCACACAGCAAGGTGCAGCGCCCGACGACGTGGGGTCCGTCAACGCACAGAACACGTCCGATGCGGAGATCGCGCCGTGGTGGCAGGCGTTTCGCGAGCCTCAACTCGATACCCTCGTCTCACAGGCACTCGCCGGCAACCCGGGGCTCGCGCTCAAGGCGTTGCAAGCGGATCGCGACGCGCTCCAGGCCGGACTGACGGACGCCAACCGCTGGCCGCAGTTCGCCGGCAGCCTCACCGGCTCGAAGTCGCGCGCGCTCGACGGCGGCCGCGCCGCGCTCGCATACGATGGGCAAACGCGCACGAAATCCGGCGCGAATCTCGGCATCAGCTATGAAATCGATCTCTGGAACAAACTCGGCGCGCAGCGCGACGCCGCCAACTGGCAAGCCGCCGCGAGTGCATGGGAGCGGCGCGCCGCAGCGCTGTCGCTGTCGAGTCAGGTGGCGTCGCTGTACTGGCGTGTGGCCTATCTGAACGAGAACGTGCGCAGTGCGACGGCAGACCTCGACGCCGCCAATCGGGTGGTGACGGTCGTCGAAGCGCGTCGTCGTGCGGGGGCCGTGTCAGCGCTCGATCCGGTGCAGGCGCAGCAGGATCGCGACGCGGTGGCCGGGGCGCTGGCCGAATGGGAGCGTCTGCGCGACGTCGCGCGACATGCCTTGGCGAATGCGTTGGGGCAGCCGGCGCAAACCCGCTTCGCCGAGCGCGATTCACTCGCCCCCGTGCAGTTGCCCGAGGTCGCAGCGGGACTGCCCGCATCGCTGCTCGCGCAGCGCCCCGATCTCGCAGCAGCCGAGACGCGCGTTCGCGCCCGTCTGGCCGACGTCGACGCCGCCCGTCTGTCGTTCTATCCCTCGCTCACGCTGACCGGCACGGCCGCGACCAGCAGCGACGCGCTCTCCCGTCTGCTCGCCAATCCCGTCGGTACACTCGCCGCGACGATTGCGATGCCGTTCCTTCAGGTGCAAACGGCGCGCTTCACCACGGCGCTCGCACGCAACGATTACGCGCAATCCGTCACCACGTTCCGCAGTACGTTGCTGACTGCACTGACCGAAGTGGAAGACGCCCTCGCGGCGCGAGAGCGCACGGCGTCGCAATATGCCTCGCTCGCCAGCGCAGCCACGTTGGCGCAGCGCGCGGCAGACCTCTCGGGTGCGCGCTATCGCGCCGGGGACATCGACCTGCAAACGTGGCTCGACGCGCAGCGACTCTCGCGCCAGGCGCGTCGTAACGCCGCGCAGTCGCGGCTCGATCAGATCGACGCGACGCTCACGCTCGTCAAGGCGCTCGGCGGTACGCTGGGGACAGCGTCATGAGCAGCGCCGCCACGTCCGGATACTTCAGACGGTAGCCGAGTTCGCGCTTGAGCCGCGTGTTGACCAGACGTCGCGACTCCGACATGAAGGACAACAATGTCGGTTCGAGCACGTGCGTCGCCTCGTCGCGGGAAATGCGCGGCGCGCGCGGCAAGCCGAAGGCATCCGCCACGTGGTCGAAGTACTCGCCCATGCGCCAGTCGGTGTCGTCGCTCGCGTGCACGACACGCTGCGCCTTGCCGCGCCACATCGTGCGAATCAGGATCGCGGCAAGATCGTCGGCATGGATATGGTTGGTGTAGACGTCGTCCGACGCCTGCAAGGCGGGCGTACCCTTTTGCAATCGCGCAAGGGGCAGACGTTGCGCCGCATAGATCCCCGGAATCCGCACGATCGACGCACGCCACATCCCGCGGGCCCGGGCGGTATGACGCCATGACGCACGCGTGCCCGACGTCCCGGCCACCTGCGGCCCCCGCGCTCGCGGCGCCCCTGCCGCCGCCGAGCGGCGCGGATTGCGCGCATGGAAGGTCGGAAGACCGAGGCTGCGCACGGTGTGCTCGGCGTCGACCCGGCGCTGGCCGCGCGGCGAACGCGGCATGGGTGTTCGGGTCTCATCGACATATGCCCCGCCGCAATCGCCGTAGACGCCGCTGGTGCTCGCGTAGACGAGAATCCGGGAAGCCGGAGGGCGTGACAGGGGCACGCCTGTCGCGGCGCGATACCCCCCATCGGGTACAATATTGCGTTTGTACGGTCGGGTCAGCGCAGCGCGCAATCGACGGGTACGAAGATCTTGCGTACCGTTGCCAGCAACCGCTGCGGGCGGCGCCAGATGCAGGACCCGAGAGGCCAGATGGCCGATGCGTTGCAGACGCCGTGCGTCGTCCAGATTGGCGACGACAGGCACTGCACCCGCCGCGCGCAAGGCCGCGTGACGTGCATCGCTGGACGTCACGGCAAAGACACGAAAGCGTTTGACGAGCGCCGGCAAGGCACGCATACCGACGTCGCCGCAGCCCACGATCAAGAGGCGCGGTCGACCGAATGATTTGGACGGTTTTTTCATTTTTCGGATTGTAGTATGGCTTACAACGTTACCCTCGTGCCGAGCGGGCGCGAGTTCCAGGTCGAAGACGGCGAGGCCGTGCTCTCAGCCGCGTTGCGTCAGGGCGTCGGTCTGCCGTACGGATGCAAGAACGGCGGCTGCGGGTCGTGCAAGGCCAAGCTCGTCGAGGGCACCGTCGAACACGGCTCTCACCCCAGTTCGGCCCTCACCAAGGACGAAGAAACGCGCGGTTTCGCCTTGCTGTGCTGCGCCCACGCCAAAGGTGACCTCGTCATCGAGTCGCGCGAGGTCAAGGGCATCGGCGATATTCCGGTCAAACGCCTGCCGTGCCGCGTGAACGCGCTGGAGCGCCGCGCCGACGACGTCATCGTCATGCGTCTGCAACTGCCCGCCAACGAACGCTTCCAGTATCTCGCCGGGCAATACCTCGACTTCATCCTCAAGGACGGCAAGCGTCGCAGCTATTCGATGGCGAGCGCGCCGCATGAGGAAGGCCTCCTCGAACTGCACCTGCGCCACATGCCCGGCGGCCTGTTCACCGATCATGTGTTCAACAACATGAAGGAGCGCGAAATCCTGCGCTTCGAGGGACCGCTGGGCACGTTCTTCGTGCGTGAAGATTCCGACAAGCCGATCGTGCTGCTCGCCTCGGGCACCGGCTTCGCGCCGATCAAGGCCATCGTCGAACATGCCGCGCACAAGGGACTCGACCGGCCGATGACGCTCTACTGGGGCGCACGTCAGTTGAAGGACATCTACCTGCGCGAACTGGCAGAGCAATGGGCGCGCGAGATCCCCGGCTTCAAGTTCGTACCGGTGCTCTCCGACGCCGCGCCGGAAGACCAGTGGCAAGGTCGCACGGGCTTCGTGCATCGCGCCGTGGCCGAAGACCTTGCCGACATGTCGGGTTACGAGGTCTATGCCTGCGGCGCGCCGGTGATGGTCGAATCGGCCCGGCGCGACTTCATCGCACATCACGGACTGCCGGAAGACGCCTTCTACGCCGACGCCTTCACGACCGAAGCCGATAACCCTGGCGGCGGGGAGTGACCTGACAGGACGCCGTGACGCCGTCATGGCATCCGGACCCCGCTGATCGACGTGCCCGTCAGAGGAATGCGCAGAAGATGCATGCAAACCACAGTCCGTGCATTCCCTTTGACAAGCGGCGCGTCACCGTCTTATGCTTGCCGACATGAACCTGATTGCCATCGCCTCGATCCGACGTCGCCGTACGCTGCCCCAACCGGGATGCCGCGCGGCACGCTATCGACTGCGATAACAACGCAAGTTCTCAAGCACAGCGAAGCCACGGGCAACCCCCGTGGCTTTTTTTATTCCCTCGTCTCTTTTCCCTTTGCCCTCGGAGACCGTCATGTCGCTTGCTCAATCGTCCGCCGCCGCCAACCCTTCCAACGAAGCGGCTACTACCCGTCATGCCCGTAATGCCAAGTTCACCGAGTTCCCGACGCAGGCGCTGCTACCCATTACTACGCGCCCCGAACTCGTGTTCACGCATGGCAAGGGCGGCTGGCTGTACGACCACGAAGGCAAGCGATATCTCGATTTCATTCAGGGCTGGGCCGTGAACAGCCTCGGCCATTGCCACCCGGTGATGCGCGATGCGCTCGCCACGCAAGGCTCGTTGCTCCTCAACCCGAGCCCGGCGTACTACAACGTGCCGATGATCGAGCTGGCCGATCTGCTCGCGAAGCTCTCCGGCCTCGGCAAGGTCTTCTTCGCCAACAGCGGCGCGGAAGCCAACGAAAGCGCGATCAAGCTCGCGCGCAAGTGGGGACAGTTGCATCCGAACGCGGCAGGCGGTGCGCGCTACGAAATCATCACGTTCAACAACGCTTTCCATGGCCGCACGCTCGCCACCATGTCCGCGAGCGGCAAACCCGGCTGGGACAAGATCTTCGCGCCGCAGGTGCCGGGCTTCCCGAAGGCCGAACTGAACGATATCGCGTCGGTCGAGGCGCTCATCGGCCCGGATACGGTCGCCGTGATGCTCGAACCGATTCAGGGCGAAGCCGGCGTCGTGCCCGCCACAGACGCGTTCATGAAGGCTTTGCGCGAGCTCACGAAGGCGCGTGGCCTGCTGCTGATCGTGGATGAAGTACAGACGGGCTGCGGGCGTACCGGCACGCTCTTCTCCCACCAGCAGAACGGCATCGTTCCCGACATCATGACGCTCGGCAAGGGCATCGGCGGCGGCGTGCCGCTCGCTGCCATGCTCTGCGGCGACGAGTTCGCGGTGTTCCAGCCGGGCGATCAAGGCGGTACCTACAACGGCAATCCGCTGATGTGCGCCGTCGGCCTCGCGGTGATGCGCACGGTCAGCTCGCCGGGCTTCCTCGAGTTCGTTCGGGCGCAGGCGGACTATCTGAGCGCGGGGTTGCAGCATCTGTCCTCGCGCTACGGCGGTCAGGGCGAGCGCGGCGCCGGTCTGCTGCGTGCGCTGCTGCTCGGTCGTGACATCGGCCCGCAGCTGGTCGAAGCTGCCCGCGACATGACGCCTGACGGTCTGCTGCTCAACTCGGCACGCCCCAACCTGCTGCGTTTCATGCCCGCGCTGAACGTGAGCCGCGAAGAGATCGACCAGATGCTCTCGATGCTCGACACGCTGCTCGCCAAGCACGTCTGAGCGCGGCCCACCGACCGTGCGCCAGCCCCGCTGGCAACGTTCGGTGACAACGTTCGCTTGCAACGTTTTGAACGACGACGCTCGCCCGGACCTCGCTCGGGCGAGCGCAAACGACAATCTCAGGAGAACCCATCGATGAACGACCTGAGTCAGGGGCACCCGACACCGCCCGCCGACGCCATCGTCGAAATTTCCGCCGATCCGGCACGGCTCGACATCGGCTTCATCCATCACGCCCTGTCGACGCAGACGCACTGGGCGCAGGACATTCCGCGCACCACGCTCATGCGCGCCATCAGTCACTCGCTGTGTTTCGGCGCTTACGCCACGCAGGTCGAAGGCGGCATCTCGCGACAGGTCGGTTTCGCCCGCGTGATCACGGATCACGCCACGTTCGCGTATCTGGCGGATGTGTTCGTCGACCCGTCGATGCGCGGACTCAGTATCGGCAAGCGTCTGTGCGAGAACGTACTCGCCCATCCGGCATTGCAGGGGCTGCGCCGCTTCCTGCTCGCGACCACCGACGCCGCCAGCCTCTATGCCCGTTACGGCTTCGAGCCGCTCGGCCCCGTGAACAAGATGATGCAGATCCATCGGCCCGACATCTACACGGGCCAGCAGGAAGCGCCATGACCCGCCTATCCGCCGACATTCACATCCGCACGTTCGACGAAGCGGATACCGACGCCGTCATCACGCTCTGGCGTGAAGCGTTTCCGGAATACAACCGGGCCGACAAGCCGCACCGCGAGCCGCGTCGCTCGATCGCCAACAAGGTAGCCATGCGCGACGGACTGTTCTTCGTCGCAGTGCGCGAGCGCAAGATCGTCGGTACGGTCATGGCCGGATACGACGGCCATCGTGGCTGGGTCTATTCGCTGGCGGTGACGTCGGCGCTGCGTCGTCGCGGCGTAGCGAGTGCGCTGCTGCGCCACTCGGAGATGGCGCTGGCCGAACGGGGTTGTCTCAAGCTCAACCTGCAAGTGCTCACGCAGTCGCGGGAGGCGCTGGCGTTCTACAACGCCCATGGGTACGCCGCGGACGATGTCGTGTCCCTCGGCAAGCGACTGCCGCCCGCGTCCGGCGCCAGCCCGCATGTGGTGGCCTGAAGCGCTGATGCGTTGATGCATGTGCGTCGGCGTGATCGCCATCGGTAAGCGCCGCCGTTCGTGATGACGACAACACGCTGCGCCACAAGACACAAAGGGCGCCGGGAGTTGCCTCCGGCGCCCTTTGCATGACACACCGTCCGACCGGGTGGGGATCGATGGACTGGCTGGCGTCGACCGATCCCTGCCCGCGCTTTGATTGACGTCTCGAATTACTCCCCGAGATACGCCGCGCGCACCTTCGGATCGTCGAGCATGTCCTTCGCGTCGCCGGTCATGGTGACCAGGCCGCTGTCCATCACGTAGCCACGGTGCGCGGCTTGCAGCGC